>NZ_JBSGXU010000034.1:0-58262 GCF_053610205.1 Streptomyces sp. NPDC054932
GCCGTCGGGCAGTCAGTCTGGAGTGAGCGGGAAAACTCCGATCCGCGAACAGGGAGATGGAGACCATGGCGAACCGAGTGACCGTCGGCCTCGACGGGTCCCCGGAAAGTACGGCGGCTGCCCGCTGGGCAGCCCATGAGGCCGAGCTTCGCGGTGCCTCCCTGGACCTGGTCCACGCCGAGGAATGGCTGGAGAATCCTCCCCTTCCCGTCACAACCACCGAGGAACGTCGGAGGTGGGCAGAGGCCGTCCTCCGCGACACCGCCGATGAGACGCACCGCGCACTTCCGTCGCTGAAGGTCGACACCCGCCGAGTGGGCGGGCTACCTTCCCTGGCCCTCGCCCGCGCCGCCGAGGAATCCGACATGCTCGTGCTTGGCTCGCGCGCGCTCGGCAGCATCGCGGGTTTCCTCGTCGGATCCACCAGCGCCGCCACCGTCATCGAGGCCGTGCGCCCCGTCGTGCTGGTCCGGTCCATGGACCGCGCGGGCAATCCGCCGGACGGTACCCGCGACCGAGGGCCCATCGTGGTCGGCGTGGACATCCACCAGCCCTGTGACAAGTTGCTCGCCTTCGCCTTCGAGGAGGCCTCCCACCGCCGCTGCCCGCTCGTGATCATCCACGGCTGGTCGCCACCGCCCATCCTCAGCTACGCACCGGCTCTCGACCCCGGGGTCCAGCAGGAAATGGCCCACGGCATCACCACCACACTGGACGAGATGATCAGCCCCTGGCACGAGAAGTACCCTTCGCTGCAGGTCGACTCCCGGGCCACCATCGGCCAGCCGGCGATTCAGATCCTCGAGGCGGCCTCCACCGCCGCCCTCGTCGTCGTCGGCCGCCGCATCCGCCACTCCGCCTTCGGCACTCACATCGGCCCCATCACACACGCCGTGATGCACCACGCGGTCGCGCCGGTCGCCGTCATCGCCCACGAGTGAAGCCCACAGCACAGGCAGGTAAGTCTCATGAACGCATCGTTTCCGGACCTGGCAGCGATTGTTCCGCTCATCGAGGACGCTGCCATGGCTCCTTCCATGCACAACGCCCAGCCTTGGAAGTTCCTCTACCGACCGGCCTCCGGGCTCATCGAGCTGTACGGCGACCCGGGCCGTGCCATGCCCCATGCCGACCCGGACCACCGCGCCCTCCATGTGGGCTGCGCCGCCGCTCTGTTCAACCTTCGAGTGTCCGCAGCCTCGGCAGGCTGGGGCGCTGACGTACGGTTGCTGCCCGACCCGGACGATCCGTGGTTGCTGGCCGCTGCCAGCCTCCGGGAACCGGGGCCCACGGACAGCGATCTCGGAACCCTGCATCCAGCCGTCCGGCGACGTCACTCCAGCCGATTTCCTTTCGTGGAGGAGGAGATCCCTCCAGCACTGTTGGACGGCTTGCGAGCCGCAGCTCTTCTCGAAGGGTGTCGCCTGGCCGTACCGGACGCTTGGCACACCGACACCGTGCTGGGGCTGGTACACGACTCCGAGCATCGCGAGGAGATGGATCCCTCACTGACGGCAGAGACGATGGCGTGGACACATTCCGGCACACCGGACGAGCAGACCCGTCCCGACGGAATTCCTGTGAACGCCTTCGGTCCGAAGCACTCGGGTCGGGGTGGAGTCGTGCGCGACTTCGGTCGCTCTCGGCGCGTTCCCGGTCGTGGGTGGGCCGCCTTCGAACAGAAGCCGCAGATCGTGCTGCTGGGTACGTCGGGTGACAGGCCCGAAGACTGGCTACGAGCAGGACAGGCTCTGCAGCGGGTTCTCCTTCAAGCCACCGCCGACGGGCTGGTCACGTCCATGACCTCGCAGCCGCTCGAATGGCCCGCGCTCCGCTGGACGGTGCGCGATCCGGGCTCGGCGATGACCCACGTCCAGATGGTGATTCGGCTCGGCTACGGACCGCAGGGTCCGGCAACGCCCCGGCGCCCGGTAGCCGAGGTGCTGGACATCCGATGAGATCGAACGTAGAGCTGCGGCCAGGACCTTCGTTGCCGTGAGCACGCGGCGTCGCCACTCGCCTCAGTCCGGTTCCATGTAGGGGCGGCGGAAGACCGGGGCCTGGCCGGAACCGTACGGGCGCACGGCCGCCATCGCTTGGATGACCGCGGCCTCCAGAAGGCCGCCGGTGTCGATGGGGACGGCCTCCTCCCACGGCGGCTCCGCGGCTGCCATGGCCGTGGCCACCTCAGGGGTGGCGTCGGACGCCCCCGGGGCGCGGGTGCTCAGGCGCGCTGCCGACACCTCTCCCGGAGCCTGGCAGTGCAGGGCCACCAGGTCGGCGCTGGTGCGTTCGGCCATGCGCAGGGCGGCTTCACGCTGTCCGGCATCGGACCAGGTGGCGTCCAGAACGACGGACTCGCCCCGGGACAGGAGGGCGGACGCCCGGTCGAGCAGCACCGCGTACGTCCTCGCGGTCCACTCGGGCGTGTACAGCCCTTCGCCGTAGCCCGCGGCCGCGGATTCCTCCGCCGGGATGCCTGCCAGCTCCTTGCGGAGACGGTCGCTGCTGAGCAGCGTGACACCGAGGCGATCGGCCAGTGCGCCGGAGAGCGTGGACTTCCCGCTGCCCGGGAGGCCGCCGACGAGGGTCAGGCTGACAGCCGAAGTGCGCAGGTGGCGCAGCGTCGTGGTGACCAGTCGCCGCGCTGCCGTCTCTGCGCCGCGAGCGCCTTGAGCTGCCTGGATCAGGGACACCTTGGCGCGGACGAACGCGCGGTAGGCGACGTAGTGGTGCCACAGAGACGGCGGTGCGGGGTCGCCGGAATACTCGCCGTACTGGGCCAGGAAGAACGCCGCGGTCTCCGGGGCACCCGTCTGCTCCAGGTCCATGGCGAGGAAGGCCGCGTCGTCGAGACCGTCGACGGAGCGAAGCCGGTCGTCGAACTCCAGGCAGTCCAGGACGCGGGGGCCGTCGTCGAGACAGAAGATGTCCTGGGCGAGCAGGTCGCCGTGGCCGTCGACCACCCGCCCCTGCTCGATACGCGCGTCGAACAGTTCCTCGCGGCCGGCGAGATAGCGCCGCACCAAGCGCTCGATCTCCTCCACCCCGTCGAGCAGCTGGGCGTCGTCGGTCAGTTCCCTGACCTGCGTGAAGCTCGCTTCCCAGCGTGCGGACAGCGCGTCCCGCCTGCCTTGCTCGTCGATGTCCGGGCCGCGGGGCGCGTCCGCGTGACGGGAGGCGAGGAGGCGTGCAACGGTCCGCAGGGCGTCGTCGACGTCGGCGCCTTGGCTCACGAGCAGGGACAGGCGTCGTTCCGCCGGCATGCGGCGCATCACCACGAGGGGTTCGGGCGTGTCCACGTCGGGGCTGCGGAATTCTCCCAGCCCCAGGTAGACGTCAGGGGCGAAGCGGCGGTTGAGAGCGACTTCCTGTTCGCACGCGGTCCGCCGGGCGGCTGTGGTCGTGTAGTCGAGGAACCCCAGGTCGACCGGCTTCTTGACCTTGTAGGCGCGGTCACCGACGAAGAACAGCACGGCCGTGTGCGTCTCGCAC
Organism: Streptomyces sp. NPDC054932; assembly: GCF_053610205.1. Classification (NCBI taxonomy): domain Bacteria; kingdom Bacillati; phylum Actinomycetota; class Actinomycetes; order Kitasatosporales; family Streptomycetaceae; genus Streptomyces; species Streptomyces sp. NPDC054932. The sequence goes on from NZ_JBSGXU010000034.1 coordinate 3,496, forward strand.
ACCTCTGCCCGCGGGAGCCGCGGAACATCGACGTCGGCGCCGGTCCGGAGCACGGACGCGTCGGCCCGTTGCGCCGAGCCCATCGACTCCTCGGGGTGGCCCGGCTCAGTCATGGGGAATGACGGCGACGGGGCAGCGCGCGTGGTGGATGGCGGCGGTGGCCACGGAACCGATTGGGGGCGCGAGGGCGGGGCGGTGCCTGCGCCGGCCGACAACCAGTAGTCCTGCACCTTCGGCGGTCCGGACCACGACCTTGGTCGGGCTTTCAAGACCGACACCGGGAGTTACCTCCACGGTCGGGAACTTCTCGCGCCAGGGGCGGAGAGCCTCACTCAGGAGCTTCTGCGCGTCCTGTCTGATCTTCTCGGTCACGTCGTGGTCCACGCCCCAGGGAGCGTGAGCGTGGAGGGGCATGCTCCGGCCATGGACGGCTTGCAGGGGAACACCCCGTGCCGCGGCGGCGGCGAAGGAGAATGCGAGCAGGTCGTCGCACGGACCGTGCAGTTTCAGCGCCACCACTACGCCGCCCGAGGCGCCTGGAGCGGACGACGTCCCCTCTTCGCGCGTCCCGGCGCGTACCAGGACCACCGGCCGCTCGGCCCGTGCCACGACGGGCATGCTGATGTCACCCAGGAAATAGCTCTCGACGGGCTCCATCCCCCGCGAGCCGAGCACCGTCATATCGGACTCCGCTGCTGCCTTCAGCAGTGCCTCCTGGGCATCTTCGGCGACCAGATTGCCGACGATGGTCAGTCCCGGGTGGCGCGCCTGGAGCTCGGCCTTCGCGTTGTGCACGATCCGCTTCGCCCAGTAGTTCTGATCCATCTCGGAGGGAACGTGGGTCGGTTCCGGCGCCAGGAGGGGCCACGCGTGCAGCAACCGCAGCGTGAGCTTGCGGCGGGCGGCTTCGTCAGCGGCCCAACGGGCGGCGGCAAGGCTCTCGGGTGAACCGTCGAGGCCCACGGTGACGACTGGCTCCATGCCGACTGCTCCGTCTGGTAGATGACTGGAATGACGGTGAGGTATCCGTCCGGCCTGCCCGGAGCCCTGTCGTCTCCGCGCTCGCGCCGGTAGCCGTGCAGCGACCGTAGGCGGTACTCGCCGAAGCAACTACGCCAACGCGCCGAGCACACGGTCGCATGTCACCCGAGCAGCACCTGGGCGGGATCAGTGGGTGCGCTCGATGTCCAGTTCCAGGAAGTGGGCCGAACACGAGATGCACGGGTCGTGGTTGCGGACGGCCCGCTCGCACAGCCGGGTGAGCTCGGCCTCGGAGCCCTCACCCCGATCGAGCCCGGCTTGGACCAGCCGGCGCAGGTCCTCCTCGATGGCGCCCTGGTTCTGGGCGGTCGGCGGAACGATGCATGCGTCGGTGACACGGCCCCCGCCGTCGAACGTGTAGCGGTGGTAGAGCAGGCCGCGCGGCGCCTCCGTGGCACCGTGCCCGGTGCTGGCCCGGGCCGGCACCTCTACGTACGGGCGGGCTGGACGCTCGTACTCCGCGATGATCCGCAGGGCCTCTTCCACCGCGTACAGGACCTCCACCGCCCGGACGAGGATGCTTCGGTACGGGTTCCGGCAGACCTCTCCCCGCCGCCCTGCGCCTGCGCGCGACGGAGGGTCACCCAGTCCGGCCTCCCGTGCCGCTTGTAGGGCCAGCGGGGACAGCAGGTGACCGCTGACCGCCCAGCGGGCGAGGGAGCCGGTGAGATGCCTTCGACCGTCCAGCCGGGAGTGGAGGGCTGTGGAGTGTGACACCTGCTCCTCGGCCACGTGGTCGGTGAAATCCCGCAGGGGGAAGCTGTACGGCGGGAGCGTCCCGTCGTACCGGAGCACGGTGGGCACGCCGGACTCGATGGCGTAGGTGTCCTCCTCGGCGAGGGCGAGCAGGTCGGCTTCGCACTCGGCGTCCGGGAATTCGAAGCCGGCAACCCAGCGCACCGTGTCCCAGGCGTCGTCGAGGGCGGTGCGCAGCCGTTCTTCCAGGGGGCGGAGTTCGGCGCGGGTCGGGGCTCTGTGAAAACCTCCGAGCCGGACGTTGACGGGGTGGATGGCCCGGCCCCCGAGCAGTTCGACCACGGCGTTGCCGGTCTGCTTCAAGCGCAGTCCGCGCTTGACGTGCTCCAGATGGGAGCGGGACAGACCGATCACGTCGTCTTCGCCGAGGAAGTCCGGTGCGTGCAGCATGTGGATGTGCAGCGTCTGGCTCTCGATCCATTCGCCGCAGTACAGCAGGCGGCGCAGGGCGGCCAGTTGTCCGTCGACGACGACGCCGCACGCGTCCTCGACGGCACGGCAGGCACTCATCTGGTAGGCGACGGGACAGATCCCGCAGATGCGGGAGGTGAGATCGGGTGGCTCCGTGTGCGCCCTGCCCCTGAGGAAGGCTTCGAAGAACCGCGGTGGCTCGTAGATCTTGAGCCGCGCCTCGATGACGGTGCCGTGGTGGATCCTCAGGTGCAGCGCGGTCTCGCCCTCGACACGGGCGAGTGAGGGGATGCGGAGCTCCTGGGACCGGGGCGTGGGATCGCTCATCCGGGGCCTTCCGCGTCGGTCGTACCGGGCTGTCCTTGCTCCTCCACGGCGGTGAAGGCGGTCACGTTGAAGGTGTGCAGGTACCTGCCGATGTCCTCCTCGCTCATCCCGTCGCGCTGCATGAGCGGGACCAGCGCGGGAAGGTTCGTGGTTCCGGCCGGCCCGAAGCAGCCGTAGCAGCCGCGCCCGTAGGTCGGGCACAGGGCTCCGCAGCCCGCGTGGGTGACGGGGCCGAGGCAGGGCGTGCCGTGAGCGACGGTGACGCAGACGTTGCCGCGCCGCTTGCAGGAGAAGCAGACGCTGTGGTTCGGGATGGCGGGCTTGCGTCCGGCGAGGAACGCGGTGATGACCTCGACGAGCTGGCCGCGGTCGATGGGACAGCCGCGCAGTTCGAAATCGACCGGCACGTGGGCGGAGATCGGCGTGGAGGTCGCGAGGGTCTCGATGTACTCGGGGCGGGCGTAGACGGTCGCCAGGTACCCCTCGACATCGGCGTAGTTCCGCAGCGCCTGCACGCCGCCAGCCGTGGCGCAGGCGCCGATGGTGACGAGGTGGCGGGCATCGGCGCGGATGCGCCGGATGCGCTCCACGTGCTCGGGCGTGCTGACCGAGCCCTCGACGAGCACGAGGTCGTACGGGCCGGGCGCGGGCTCGCTGGACGCTTCCAGGAAGTGGGCGATCTCCAGTTCGGCGGCGATGCCGAGCAGTTCGTCCTCGCAGTCGAGGAGGGTGAGCTGGCAGCCGTCGCAGGAGGCGAACTTGAAAACGCCGAGGCGTGGGCGGGCAGGAGGCTGGGGCGGGGCGGGGGTGCTCATCTCATAGTTCCCGGACGGTGAGCAGGGGCTCGGCCTGGTCGTAGCCGACGACCGGGCCGTCGCGGCAGAGAAGGAGGGGCCCGAGCTGGCAGTGTCCGCAGTGGCCGGTGGCGCAGCGCATGTTGCGTTCGAGGGAGACCTGGATGCGGTCGGGACGTACTCCTTGGTGGATCAGTGCCCGGGCGGTCGCGCGCATCATCACCTCGGGGCCGCAGACGAAGGCGACTGTGTCCAGCGGCGTGAAGCGGGCCTCGCGGAGCAGCGTGGTGACGACTCCGACCCGGCCGGCCCAGCCGCCGGAGGGCCGGTCGACCGTGACGGCGCCGAACGGCTTCTCCCAGGCGGGGAACTCGTCTCCGTAGAGCAGATCGGCGGGGGTCCGGGCACCCGCGAGGACGTTCAGCCGCCCGAAGGCGTGGGGCTCGGCCAGAACGGTGTCGACGAGGGGACGCAGCGGGGCGAGCCCGATGCCGCCTGCGATGACGAGCAGGTCGCTGCCGTGGGCGGCAGCCGTGTCCCAGGCGGTACCGAAGGGGCCGCGCACGCCGACCCATCCGCCGGTCCGCAGGCCGCACAATGCGCGGGAGACGGCCCCCACGGCGCGGACCGTGTGCGTCAGCCGGTGCCCGTCTCCGAGCCGAGACACGGACACCGGGATCTCGCCGACACCGAACGCGTACAGCATCGCGAACTGGCCGGGTGCGAAGCGGTCCAGGGCGTCCCCGGCAGGCTCCAAGACGAGCGTGACCGTGTCGTGCGTCTCGTCGCGGCGGTCCACCACGCGATAGGACAGCGGTGCGGGTGTCATGGTGCTGCTCCGCTCCCCTGCGGTCCCGGCGGTCCGTAGAGGTCGAGCAACCGGGTGCGGGTGGCTCGCAGCCGGTCTCCGATGGTCTCGGCGACGGCGGTGACCAGTGACAGGCCCAGCGCCGTGTCCTCGGCGCACAGGTCATGGACGGCGGCGGCATCGAACTCCCAGGCGCGGACGGGGTCCCGTGTCTCGGCCGCCAGATGCCACTGCCGAGGTGGGCACAGCCATGACCAGCCGAGCAGGCTGCCCGCACCGATGGTCTCGACGACGGCTCGCCCCCGACCGGGCATGTGGATGTCGAGCGCGACCGTGCCCGAGCGGATGATCCAGAAGCGGTCGGCCTTCTCCCCTTCCTCGAAGATCCGCGTGCCGCTTGGAAGGGCGACGTCCCGGGCGAGGGCCATCAGCTGCCCGCGGTGCTCCGCCGTCAGAGCGGCGAGCACGCCCTCGCCAGGAGGACCATCCGGATGCCTGGTCACGGCGTGTTCTCCCGCTGCGTGGCCTCCTGGTGCAGGGCGTGGGCTTCCTCGGTGAGGTCGATGCCCGTGGGACACCACACGATGCACCGGCCGCATCCGACGCAGCCGGAGCTGTCGAACTGGTCGTGCCAGGTACCCAGTTTGTGGGTGAGCCACTGGCGGTACCGGCTGCGCGGGGTGGACCGGACAGGACCGCCGTGGAGGAGCGAGAAGTCGAGGTCGTAGCAGGAGTCCCAGAGGCGCCAGCGCTCGGCGTGATTGCCGGTCAGGTCGGTGACGTCCTCCGTGGTGGTGCAGAAGCAGGTGGGGCAGACCATGGTGCAGTTGCCGCAGCTGAGGCACCGGGCGGTGACGTCGTCCCAGCGCTCCGCTTCCAGGTTGTCCCGCATCAGCGCGCGCAGGTCCACCGGCGGCATGGAGCGGCCCATGCGTTCGGCGGCGGCGCTCACGGCCTGGGTCGCAGCCGCTCGGGTGGAGCCATCGGGGCTCCGCCCCGGCAGTTCTGCGAGGACCGCGGCTCCCTCCTCGCTGCCGCTCCGGCACAGGAAGCGGTGACCGGCATCGTCCACGACCTCGGTGAGAGCGAGGTCGTACCCGGCGTCGGCGGCCGGCCCGCTCCCCATCGAGACGCAGAAGCAGGTGGCACCCGGCTCGGTGCACTCGGCCGCGATCAGGAAGGCGCCCGTCCGCCGGGACAGGTAGGTGGGATCCCGGTACCTGCCTCCGCTCATCACACGGTCCAGGATCTGAATGGCACGCAGATCGCAGGGCCGCACGCCGAGGAACGCGTACGAGATGCTCTCCGGCTCCTCCTCCCGGACAACCGGAGCACCGTCCGTACCGCGGTCCGCGGACCACTGACGGACGCGCTCCGGGTGCAGGAACGACTTCCATGACTGGGGTCCCGCGCTGTGCGCGAAGGCCGCCCCGTCCTCGCGGCGACGGAGCCGGTACCGCCCCGCCTCCAGCTCGACCCCCCACCCGTAGGGCAGTGCGTCTGCGGTGTCCAGCTCGTCGAGGACGATCGCGCCGTCGCGCACGGTCGGGCCGATCACCGTGCGGCCGCGCCGCTTCAGGACACGCACGAGCGCGTCCAGACCGTCACGGTCGAGGACCGCCTCGGCCTGGTAGTCGAGGACGTCTCCGGCATCCGAAGCGTCGGTCATGGTGCACCTCTCGGTCTCCACGTGCCTGGATTCGGCAGCATGTCAGACCTCCCGGCTCCGGGGTTCGAACCCGGTCCGGCGAGTCCGCTCGTCGTGCCGGCGAACATCCGCCTCGATACGCAGGGTCAGAAGCGGCAGGGCGGCCGCGACCGCCGGCGTGAGCCCAGTGCCCAGCGAACGGTCCGCCCCCTCGACCGCATACACGATGAGCCGGCCGGGGCCGCGCCCGACGCGGTCGGCGAGGCACACGGCCTCGGCGAGCCCCAGCCCGTGGGTGCTCTGCCTGCCTGCGGCAGCGGGGTGCGGCATCTCGCCGGGAGCCACACACCACCGGTGTGTTCGCCCTGGCTGAGCCGCAGGTGGGAAGCAGGCGTCGACGACGAGGGTGAGGGCCTTGCCTTCCCAGAGGCCGATCAGTCGGCCGGGGTCTCCGTCGCACTGTGCGAGGTCAGTGCCGGACGGGAGAGGTCGCTGTGCTTTCCGTGCGCGCAACAAGGAGATGGCGGCCCACCCCAGCCCGTCATCGCGCCGGAACTCGTTTCCGATCCCGATGACCGCAGTACCGGCGAGGGGCTTCACAGGTACCCACTTCCTTGTCCGGGCGTCTCCAGGAACAGCCTGCCCTGCTAGCGGGACGAGGTCCTGTGCCGCGGGGCAAACGGCGTATGGCGGTACCGAGTGCGGGACGGCGCACCAAGGCTCTGAGGCCGATCATGGGACTGACAACCGTGGAAGGGGACCGTTCGGCACTGGCCCTCCGATCAGCAGGGCACCGGAACCACCGTCGGCACGGCCCACCGGGCCACACGCGAGGCCGACCTCAGGAACGCGTCCCCTCCTCGCCACTCCACTGCCGATAGGCCGCCACGACTGTCGGAAGCGTGGGGTAGAGACGGCTGGCTCCGATGGACGCGGTGAGGCCGTACGCGTCGAGGTCGTCGCGCAGGTCCTCCTTGACCCGGGCCAACGCCAAGACGATTCCCCGGCGTTCGAGCTCGCGGCGAAGGGCGTCGACAGCATCGAGGGCGGTGATGTCAACCTCTACGTTGGCCTCGGTGTTCAGCACGAACCACTGGACAGGCTCGCGCTGTACGTCGACGGTGGCCAGGGCGCGACGGCGGAAGTCTTCTGCGTTCGTGAAGAAGAGCGGCGAGTCGTAACGGTAGATCAGCAGGCCGGGGATGGTTCGCGCCTGGGGACAGTCGTCAACGTCATGCATTCCGGCTACGCCGGGAACGAGACCCTCGATCGCGTCGTGCGGGCGGGCGACCCGTACCAGCAGCTCGGCGACGGACAGAGCCACCGCCGCCAGCACTCCGGCCAGGATGCCGAAAGTGAGGACACCGAGGGTGCAGCCGAGGGCCAGGAGCAGCTCGCGTCGCCGGAACGCGGCAAGGCGGCGGAACTCGCTCAGCTCCACCAGACGTACGGCGGCGTACACGACAATGGCGCCGAGGATCGCGCTCGGGGTGTGGGCCAGGAGTGGACCGAGGAAGAGCAGGACGGTCAGCACGCAGGCGGCGGAGACGAGGGAGTACACCTGGCTGCGCGCGCTCGCCGAGTCGGCAAGGGCCGTGCGACTGGCGCTGCTACTGACGGGGAACCCCTGGACCATCCCGGCCCCGAGGTTGGCGGTTCCCAGCGCCAGCAGTTCCCGGTTCGCGCGCAAGGGGGTGGGGTCGTCAGGGGAGGCGAAGGCCCGGGCCGTGAGGATGACGTCGGTGTACCCGACGAGCAGGACGCCGAGGGCGGGAAGCAGGAGCTGAGGAACGTCCACGAGAGCGGGAAGCGCGGGGGCGGGCAGGCCCGCGGGTACCGCGCCGATCACGGAGATGCCGTACTCGTCCTCGAGTCCAAAGGCAGCAACGGCCGCCGTCGCCAGCACGAGAACGAGCAGCGGGCCCGGCAGCAGTCGCGATACATGCGGCAACGCCAACAGCAGAGCCAGCCCGACCGCACCGAGGATCACCGTTGGCCAGTGCACCTGGGATGCCTGCCGGAAGAACGAGAGCAGCTGCGGGAAGAACTCCGAGCCCGTGGTGGAGACGCCGGTCAGGCGGGTCACCTGGTCCACGGTCATGATCAGGGCAACGCCTGCCAGGTAGCCGACCAGCACGGGCCGGGACAGCAGATCCGCAAGGAAGCCCAGCCGCAACGCCCAGGCTGCCAGGCACAGCACACCCACCACCACGGCGAGCGCCGCTGAGAGGGCCGCGTACCGGCCAGGGTCCCCGGCGGCCAGGGGTCCGACCGCGACGGCGGTCATCAGCGCCGTGGTCGACTCCGGCCGACGGAGAGCAGACGGGAGGTGCCGGACAACGCGTACAACACCCTGGCCGGAACGACGGCCCACAGCCCGGCGACGGGCGGCAGACCCGGGACGCCCGCGTACGCCATGACCTGGGGCACGAGGTACGCAGCGACAGTGACACCTGCGAGCGCGTCCCCTCGCGGCCAGCCACGCCGGTAGCCGGTAGCCGGTAAGAAAGGGCGGCTTCCAGACGAACTCCCGTGGCGGCACGCCCCCTCCTCCGTCGACAACGACAGGCTTGCGCACGAACGACGCCTTCCAGGCAACGCGGTGTCGACGCCGCGGCGTCGGATGGGCGGACGGGCGAGGTCGTCCACGCCGGAGACTCACGGCAGGGCGCGATCACCCGTGCCCGCCTGCCGTCCGTGGTCGCGCGCGAACGCGTCGAGAGCCTGCCTGGGCGGGCCCTGGGTGTGCAGGAAGCGCTCGTCCAGGATGCCCGCGAGGTCTTCCAGGGCGGAACGCAACACCGTGGCGGCGAGCCGGACATCCCGGTGCCCGGCCTCCGAAGCCTCATCGGCGATGTCGAGGGCGTAGCCGATCTGGAGGGCCAGGGAGGTCCGGTCGTCGCCGTCGTGGAAGTAGTAGGACTCCGCGTACTGGAGGAAGTCGACCGCTGCCACGGACAGTGCTGTGGCCAGGCCGTCCAGCATGGCCGCCCCGGCCGGGGAGTCGATCTGTTCCTTCGAGGGGTGGGTACGGGAGAGGTGGGAGAGCCGCAACGCAAGAGCCCTGCGGCGAGCCAGAGCCGGATAGATGCCGAGGATCCAGGAGACCGTCGCGGTCAGCAAGGCGAACCCGACCAGCGCCTCCAGGGGTGCGAGGAGGCGCAGCCAGCCCTCGGCAGGTGCAACGTCGCCGAGACCGAGCGTGGAGAGCGTGACCAGCGAGACGTACGTCGCGTCCAGCAGGCCTGCATGGTCGTCGGGCTGCAACCCGCCCGCGTACACGAACGCGTCGGGCATGTGAGGCCAGTAGATCAGTGCCCACCCCGCCGCCACGGTGAGGGCCCACAGGGCGACGACAGACACCATGGCAAGCGGACCCGCCAGGCCGGCTGCCGTACGACGGGTGCCCAGGGCGAAGGACAGCCGCCACAGTGTGGTCATGACCAGCCGGCTCAGCCCGCCGTGACGCGTCGGGTGCCACAGCGTGTGGAACACGTCCCGGAGGATCAGCAGTACCAGGGCGGCGCCCGTGGCCGTCACCAGCCAATCCATCCGGAACCCCTTTTCCGCTGCGTTTCGCCCAGGTTCGCGCACCTCCGTGGTCGCTGATCGCAGCCCACGCCGTCCCCCGGTGTCAGAAGCGGGGCCGGACCTCACCGGCAGCCGGAATCGGCCGAGGTTCCGGCCACAGGCGGAACCCGGTGACGAGTTCGGACCGGATCCGCAGGATGCGGGGCATCGCCTCGTTCCTCCACGGATCGAGCAGCGCCGCGAGCCGTTCGGCTTCGTCGCGGTTCACGACGAGCTCGGCGTAGCCGACCACCACGACGCTCCAGCCGAGATGCGTGTCGGGGTCGATGGCGTCGGCTTCGTAGGCGAGGACGATGCCGGGCTCGCCCGGCATCGCCACCAGCGACGCGTGTGAAGCGCCTTCGTCGAGCTGCACGAGCACGTCCTCCCCGTGGACGATGTGGCTCATCGGCCGGATGACTGGCAGCGCTTGGTGGGTGAAGACGATGCGGCCGAGCGAGACGGTACCCAGGAGCCGCAACGCTTCGGAGCGGTCCAGCTGCTCCGTGGACCGCGCGGGGTCCGGGGCAGGGCGGTGGTCCGGTCTCCTGGCGGTTTCGTGATCCATCACGCGGCCCTCCGCTCCGGCCCTGTCTTGTCGGCCTCGGCTTCACTCAGCGTCTTTTCCGTCTCGCACGCCGTGCCAGGGCCGAATGGTCCCCTGTCCTGCGGAATCGGGGGCCGGTCGGCCCATCCCCGGCACCTGCAGTGCCGCTCAGACTTGAATCGGAATCGGCCGGAGGCCGCCATGAGGACCACTCCCCCTACGGGGGTGGCCGAGCGGACAGGTTCTGGATCGTCCGAACGGGCATCGTCGCCCTGGGCACGGCAGTGGTAGCTATCCCTGGCGGCCGGTGTCGGCCACCCGAACCGCCAGCAGTGAGGAGTCCGTCATGCCCGCGTCCCGGTACACCGTCAGCGACGTCATGACCCATACGGCTGTGGCCATCGGCCGCGAGGCTTCCTACAAGGAGATCGTCGAGCTGATGGACCAGTGGAAAGTCAGTGCTGTTCCCGTCCTGGAGGGCGAGGGGCGCGTCGTCGGAGTGGTCTCCGAGGCGGACCTGCTGCCGAAGGAGGAGTTCCGGCGGGACGACCCCGTGCTTCCTGATCAGCTGGAAGAGGCTTCCAAGGCAGGGGGTGTACTGGCCGAGGAACTGATGTCGAGCCCAGCCGTGACTGTGCACCCCGACGCCACACTCGCCGAGGCTGCCCGGATCATGGCGCGAAAGCACGTGAAACGCCTCCCCGTGGTGAACGGTGTGGGGATGCTGGAGGGAGTCGTCAGCCGGAGCGACCTGCTCAAGGTGTTTCTGCGACCGGACGAGGAGATCGGCGTGGAGATCCGCGACTCGGTTCTCGCCGGGCTCGCTCCTCCCGTACATCTGCAGGCGTCGGTGAAGGAGGGCGTCGTCACCTTGCGCGGATCGCTCCGTGATCGCGCACTGGTGCCGCTGATGGCCCGTGCGGTCCGTGCCGTGGAAGGCGTGGTGGACGTGCGGATGGAACTGGAAGGGCAGCCCACCGGGGCCTCCTGAGGCCTCTTACCGCCCCGGAACCCGGGGGCGCCGCCCAGGTGCGTCCGCCTGATCCCCTGAGACAATTCGTATGAAACATACAATGCGGATCGATCACAGGGGCGTACATGTCCGACGTACCGGCAGCCTCCTACGAGGGAACCGTCCGGGTCTTCCTCTTGGACGACCACGAGGTCGTACGCCGCGGCCTGTACGACCTGCTGGACGCGGAGCCGGACATCGAGGTCGTCGGCGAGGCCGCCACCGCCGAGCAGGCGCTGGCCCGCGGACCGGCGCTGCGCCCGGACGTCGCCGTACTCGACGTCCGGCTGCCCGACGGCGACGGGATCACCGTGTGCCGCGAGCTGCGCTCGCGCATGCCGGAACTCGCCTGCTTGATGCTGACCTCGTTCGATGACGAAGACGCGCTGCTCGACGCGATCATGGCCGGTGCGGCCGGCTACGTCCTCAAGCAGATCAAGGGGTCCGACCTCGTCTCGGCCGTACGGACGGTGGCGACCGGGCAGTCGATGCTGGACCCGGCGACGACCGCCCGTCTCATGCACTCCCTGCGGGACCCGGAGACCGTCAAGGCCCCGGATGACGATCGGCTGGCCGCTCTCTCCGAGCGGGAACGTTCCGTACTCGAACTGATCGGCGAGGGCCTCACCAACGCGCAGATCGCCAAGCGACTGTACCTGTCCGAGAAGACGGTCAAGAACCACATCTCAAGGCTGCTGGGCAAGCTGGGGGTGGAGCGCCGGGTGCAGGCCGCTGTCATCGCGACGCAGGTCCATGAACACGAGCCTGAGCGCGGCAAGGGCCGGAGCTGAGTGACTGCGGGGCGTGCTCACTCGGAGGGTGGGAAGCGGCCTCCGTCCAGTGGGACCCGCCATTCCAGTTTCGTGCCCTGCCCGGTCGGCCCGTGCGCCGAAACGGAGAGTTCACCACCCAGGCGTTCGGCCCGTTCACTGAGATTGCGCAGCCCGCTGCGACGACCTCCCTCCGCCATTCCCACTCCGTCGTCGGTGACCAGTACGGTCAGTACGCCCTCGACGGCTGCGATGGACACTTCCGCCCGGCTTGCCCTCGCATGCCGGGCGACGTTGGTGAGCGCCTCCCCGACCACGGCGAGTGCCTCGTCCGCGGTCTCGGCGGGTACGTCGGTGTCGATCAGGCCCTCCATCCGCAGGGCCGGGGCGAAACCGAGTACCTGGGCAGCCTCCTCGACGGCCTGAACGGCACGGAGCCGCAGCTTCGGCGGCACCCCGGATACTTCGTGTTCACGAAGCCCGAAGATCGTCGACCGAATGATCTTGATGGTGGCATCCAGGTCGTCGATCGCCCGGGCAAGTCGTTCCGAAGCCTCGGGATGCTCGACGAAGGGTTGCGCGCTCTGCAGGGTCATACCTGTGGCGAAGAGGCGCTGGATGGCGAGATCGTGCAGGTCACGGGCAATGCGGTCGTGATCCTCCAGCATGCTCATCTGCTCGGTGTCCCGGCGCCGGTCTGCGAGCTCCAGGGCCACGGCGGCCTGGCCGGCGAAGCCGGGCAGGGCTGCGATCTCGGCGCGGGCGAACGCCGGGCGGCCGCGCCTGCGGGCCAGGATGAGGACGCCGCTCAGCTTCTCCTTGGTGCCGAACGTGACGGCGACGGCGGGGCCGAAACCCTTCCACCGTTCCGGCTGCACGGTGATCCGGTCGTCGGCCCCGACGTCGGCCACGGTGATCAGTCCGTCCTCCTCGCCGAGGGCAGCGGCGGCCAGGGTGCCTTCACTGCTGGGCAACACGATGCCGCGATGTGCCTCGGCGCCCTCCCCCAGGGCCAGCGAGCCGCGCAGCTCCCCGCTCTGGCCCACAAGGTAGAACACACCGATGTCGGCGCCCGTGATGTCGCGAGCTCGCTCCAACATCCCCTCCAGCACCTCCGTCTCGGCCGAGCCGGAGAGCAGAGCACTGGTGAAGTCGGAGCTGGCGGCCAGCCAGCGCTCCCGGAGGCGTACCTCTTCGAAGAGGCGGGCGTTCTCGACGGCAATGCCGGCCGCCACCGCCAGCGTGGACAGGACCGCCTCGTCCTCCTCGTCGAAGTCGATACCACCCCGCTTCTCGGTCATGTAGAGGTTGCCGAACACGTCCTCGCGAACCCGGATGGGGACGCCGAGGAAGGAGTGCATCGGGGGGTGGTGGGGAGGGAAGCCGTAGGAGGCGGGGTGACCGGACAATTCCGAGAGCCGGAGCGGCTCGGGGTGCCGGATGAGCTGGCCGAGGATGCCGTGGCCGGAGGGCAGGTCGCCGATCTCGGCCCGGAGGTCGTCGCTGATGCCGACAGGAAGGAACTGGGCGAGCTTCTGGTCGTCACCGATGACGCCCAGCGCTCCGTACTCCGCGTCCACCAGGACGACAGCGGCTTCGACGATGCCACTCAGGACCTGTGGCAGATCGAGCTCCCGACCGACGGACATCACAGCCTCGAGGAGCCCGTTCAGCCGGTCCCGGGTGCCGCGCACCTCGTCGATACGAACCTGGAGCTCCTCGAGCAGTTCGTCCAGCCGGAGCCGCGGAAGCCCAGGACGCACGGGACCCAGCTCGTCCCCGCCCATGCGTACCTCCAGCGGCGCCCCGGGGAAGTTCGGCCTGCCTCTTCACCGTATCCCTGCCCCCACCTTCCCGCTCAGGCTGAAGGCATCATCCGGAGTCGTCCGCGCCGAGATGCCGAATGTGTGCGTCCGGTCCCGGGAAGAAGAGGGTGGTCCTGCCGGTGTCCGACCAGCGGACGTCGTAGGGCGGGGTGCCGTCGTCGTGGTGCAGTCCGACGACTTCGCCGTCGCGACCCGCTTTGCCCACCGTCGGCCCGCCCACCACTATCTCGTCACCGACGCGAGCGTGGGGTCCGTGCTCGGACGTGCGCGTCTCCATGATCATCATCTCCTTCGGAATGCGTGCCGTGCGAGTCGGGCCGCCGCGAAGCCACTGGTGAGGGCGGCTGATGCTCGGCCAGTCGGCGTTCCGCTTCGAGGTCGGTGAGCCCGCCGGGCGCGCGCACCGGTACCTCTGCGGGGGCCGGGGCCATCGCCATGGCGGTCCTATTCGGCCGGAACCGTGATCACCGGGCAGAACGCCCGGTGGAGCAGTCCGTGGACAACGGAGCCCAGGCGCATGCCGGAGTAGCCTCCTCGTCCGCGACGGCCCACCACCACGGCCAGGGCGTGTTCGGCGGCTTCCGCGAGCTCTTCCACCGGGTGCCCGATCGGGACCTCGTGGGAGAGCACCACGTCCGGGTACTTCTGCGACCAGCCGGCCGTGGCCTCGGACAGCATCCGCCGCTGAGCCTGCAATGCGACCTCCTCGTCGTGGAGCAGGAAGACCGGCGGCTGCCACACTGCGATGGCGCGCAGTGCTGCGCCGCGCAGGTCGGCTTCCTCGAAAGCAAGCGCCAGCGCAGCCTTCGAGGACTCACTGCCGTCGATGCCGACGACCAGGTAGGGCGTCTCCTGGGTGGTGTGCTCGGGGTTTCCCACCACGACGACGGGGCAATGCGCCTGGGCCAGGACCGGGACCACCGTGGAACCGGCGCTGAAGAGTTCCGCGGTCCGGCTCAGGTGACGGGATCCGAGCACGAGCATGCGGGCCTGGTGAGACAGGCGTCCGATGGCGGGAACGGGGAATCCTTCGATCAGATCAGTGGCCGCGTCAAGCCCCAGGTGTCGGTCCCGCGCCCAGTCGTAACCTGCCGCGAGGGCTTCAGAGCCCGCCTGGCGCAGAGCCGTCCTGCGGGGTGTGTCATCAACCTGCCGCGTACGCTGCGGCGGAGGCACAGCCACGACGAGTCGGAGCCCGATCCCACGACGGTGGGCCTCGTCAGACGCCCAGGCAAGGGGCAAGTGCCAGTCCCTGGCCGGGTCGATGCCTACGACGATCTCGCGGCGTTCGGCGGTGGCCATCACGATCCACTCCCGTGCTCGTCCGGGTGGCGCGGGATGAGCAGCACAGGGCAGTGCGAGTGGTGTACGAGGCTGTGGGTGTGCCGCCCGAGGGTGGGTCCCAGGTATGCGGACGCCCTGCGACCGCCCATGACCAGCAGGTCGGCGTGCCGGGAAGCCTCTACGAGAACACCGGCGACGGACGCGCTCTTCTCGGCATCCGCCCGCACGGTGAGGTCCGGGAATTCCCGGCGGATTCGCTCCGTCAGCGCGGTCAGGTGCCGGACGTACTCGTCGGCGATCTCCTTGATGTCGTCCATCATGGTCATCACGTCGCCGACGGACTGGAGCACGTTCCACACCTGGAGCAGCCGCAGCTCGGCCTTGCGCAGCTCGGCCTCGCGCGCCGCGTAACGCACACAGTCCAGATCTCGCTCGTCACGGACCCCGGCGAGTACCGTCCCGCTCTCGGCGCCGCTTTCGGTTCCCCTGACGATGATGACGGGCGTCTTCGCACCGGCCGCCACCTTCAGGCCCACGGATCCGAGCAAGAGGGAGTTGAATCCGCCCAACCCCCGGTTGCCGACCACTATGGTGCCGCGACGACCAGCGGCCCGGTGCAGGCTGGCCACGGGGTCGCCACGACCGAATTCCGTGGTGGCGACCAGGCCGGGGTGCTGCTTCTTGACCGCAGCAGCGATGTCGTCGAGCAGTTCGCGGCCGGCAACACGGACGCGCTCGATGGTCTCGACAGATGCGTAGAGTGCCCGGCCGTCCGTGTCGGCGCCGTACACGATGTGCAGCGGACGCCCTCGGCGTTCGGCCTCTCCCGCTGCCCAGAGCGCGGCCTGACGGGCGGGCTCGGAGCCGTCGACGCCGACGACGACGGAGCCGAGTTCGGAACCGCTGACGGTGTGCTCCATGATTCCTCCTCGCCCAGGGCCAGTGAGGGTCTGACCTCACAGTGACACCGCAGGCCCCTGTGGGAAGAGGGCCGCTCAGGACCTTCATGGGGGCCAAAGGTCCCGGTCGGGCCTCCTTCGTGGTCACGCTGTGGTGTCCAGCCACCCGCTGTACGGCTTGAGGGACTCCTGCAGGGACGGAGCTCCGGCAGCCTGCATGTCGCCGTAGGCGGCTCGCTTCATCTGGAGGGCGAGATCCTCCATGGCACGAGCGACCGCGAGTTCTTCGCCGATCTCCGGGACGTCGTCGTCCTGGGGTGCGCAACGGGCGGTGCCGTGGCCCGTGAGCCTGTTCGTGCCCGTGTCGAGTTCCAGGCGTGCCTTCGTCGTGTGGTCCTCCTCGAAGAGGTAGAGGCGGACCTTCCATTCGGCCGTGTGTGACATGGGAGCCTCCGGACGGGTTCAGGCGTTCGTGCTTCGGCGAGTGCGTCGGGCCCAGCGCCGGAGTTCGTCGGTGCCCCACACGAGGACCGGGAAGGTGGCGATGAGCGCGACGACATCGAGGGAGAGGGCTGCGGTGCCGAACAGGTCTTGCAGCGGCGGCGCGTAGACGAGCGCCGCGGTGAAGACCAACTCGAAGGCGATGCCTGCGAGGAGCAGGTGGTTGGTGAACAGGCCGATCTCGCGCAGAGCGGCGTGGTCGGTGCGTGCGGCCATGGCCGTGCCGACCTGGCAGGTGACGATGCCGGCGAACGTGGCGGTGGTCGCGGTGACGTACGCATGGTGGAGGGGGGTGCCGGGGCCGGTGGGGTCGCCGGGGTGCCAGCCCGCCCGCCAGAGCACGTAGAAGAACGCGGTCATGACCAGGGCGGCGGACACCGTACCGAGCCATCCCCAGCTCCGGATGAGCATGTCGCGGGAGATGACCCCCTGCGAGCTCGGTCGCGGCGGACGGCTCATGACGCCCGGCTCGGCCCGTTCCCGGCCGAGGGCGAGGGCGGGGAGAGTCTCGGTGCCGAGGTCGATGGCGAGGATCTGCAGGACGGTCAGCGGCAGGGGGATGGTGCCGGCCGAGAGTGCGAACACCAGGAAGGGCACGACCTCGGGGGTGGCGTGGGCGAAGATGTAGACGATGAACTTGCGGACGTTGTCGTATACGCGGCGCCCGGATTCGATGGCGGCGACGATGGTGGCGAAGTTGTCGTCGGTCAGCACCATCGTGGACGCTTCGCGTGCCACGTCGGTGCCGGACCGGCCCATCGCGACCCCGATGTGCGCACGGTGAAGTGCCGGGGCGTCGTTGACACCGTCGCCGGTCATGGCCACGATCTGCCCGTGTGCGCGCAGCGTGTCGGCCACGTGCAGCTTGGTCTCCGGAGAGGAGCGGGCGAAAACGACCTCGGCATCGCCTTGTGCCAGGAGCTGGTCGAGCTCCTGGTCACCCACCGTCTCGGACTGGGCCACCACCGTGAGGCGCGGTACTCCGATGCCGACCTCCCGCGCGACGGCGGCCGCGGTGGCGCCGTTGTCGCCGGTGACGATGTGGACCCGGACGCCCGCGTCGTGACAGCGGCGGACTGCCTCCGCGACCTCGGGCCGCGGAGGGTCGTACAGGCCGACGAGCCCCAGAAGGCGCAGACCGCTTTCCGCGTCGTGGCGCCGCGCCGGTGTCGCGGCCCCCTTCGGCAGGTCGCGCACGGCGACGGCCAGGACGCGCATGCCGTCGTGGGCGAGCCGGTCCGCGGCAGCGAGCGCGGCGGTGGGGTCCCCGCCGTCAAGGGCGCCCACCACCGACTCCGGCGCGCCTTTGACGATGATGTGGGCGCCGTCCGGTTCCGCCTGCTGCACGACGGACATCAGGCGCAAGCGGGGGTCGAAACGGAAGAGGACCTGGCGGTCGGCGTCCCTCCTGTCGAGGTCGATGGGGGCGCCGTGGGCGCCGGCTCCTTCGACCAGGGCGATCTCGGTCGGGTCCCCGTGCAGGTGGCCCTGGGCATCCCGCGTGACCGTGGTGCACAGGGCCACTGCGCGGGCGAGTTCGCCTGCCCAGGGGCCTTTGCTCGTACCGTGTTCAGGTGTCCACACAGTCTGGAGCCGCATGCGGTTCCGGGTGAGGGTGCCGGTCTTGTCGGTGCAGATCACGTTGGTGGACCCGAGAGTTTCCACGGCGCTCAGCCGCTTGACCACAGCCCCCTGACGGGCGAGGGCCCGTACCCCGACGGCCAGGGCGAGGGTGATGATCGGCAGCAGGCCCTCGGGCACGTTGGCGACCAGCAGGCCGATGGCGAAGATCAGTGAGTCGGTCAGCGGGAGTCCCACGGCCACGCCTGCCACGAGGAACACCGCGCCCATGGCCACCGCGACGGCGGCGATCAGCCAGGCGACCTTCTTGACCTGCCGCTCCAAGGGGCTGGGGTCGCGCTGGGTGCGCTGGCTGAGTGCCGCGATCCGTCCGAGTTCGGTGTGGTCGCCCGTGGCGAACACGATCGCCTGGGCCTGGCCCTCGGTGCAGGCAGTACCGCTGAAGACGAGGTTCGGCTCCTGGAGCAGCGGAGCCCCTGCGAGACCGGGGCCGGCGACGCGTTCGGCGGGGGCGGACTCCCCTGTCAGCATCGACAGGTCGACCTCGATACCGCCGTCTGTGAGGCGTCCATCGGCGGGGACCTTGGCGCCCTCTTCGAGGACGATGAGGTCGCCCGGCACGAGCTCGCGCGACTCGACGGCCGACGGTTGGCCGTCGCGGATCACCCATGCGTGCTCGGGCAGATACCGGGCCAGGGTCTCCACTGCCTGCTCCGCCTGGCGCTCCTGCAGGAGCGCGAAGGCGGCGTTGACGATGACCACGGCGACGATGGCCCAGCCGAGGACCGCTATGTCCGCCACGAAGGCCAGTGCGGCAGCCGCCCAGAGCAGCATGGCCAGCGGGTGGACGAGCTGGCGGACGAGCTCCCGGCCCACCGAGGTACGGGCCTTGCGGCGGACCTCGTTGGGGCCGTAGACGGCGAGGCGGCGGGCCGCCTCGCGCGCGGAGAGTCCACTCGGCCCGGTGCCGAGTTCGCGCCTCAGGAGCGGCAACGGTTCGAGGGGGTCAGGGCTCAGGGGCAGCCCGTTGGCCGGAAAGGGGGGCCGGGTGGCTGCCTCAGTCATCGCCAGGTCCCTTTTCGCGCCGCAGCCTGCCGGACCAGCGCGGCTCCACGGCCTCCCACTCGTGCTCCCACTGGGCCAGGCTGCGGGTCTCGACAAGAAGCAGACGAAGGCGGACCACTGCCCCTGTGGCGAGGGCGAGCAGGCTGAAGGATCCGACTCCCGCGACTGCGGCCGTGAGGACGCGTCGGGCTTCGGCCGACGGCGCCTGCGCCTCCCTGCCCGCGTCATCGACCCAGATCGTGACCGTCCGGCCTGCCGGAGTGCCGAACGGGACGGAGATCGTGTCGGAGTGCTGGTGAGCGGCCGGGTACTCCCAGACGGCCGGAGCAACCGTCCGGGAGGTGCCGCCGGAACGGTTGGAGACCGCGCGCCCCACGGCACCGACCGTCGTCGCCTCGATCCGGTGCCGGTGGCGGGCCGCTTCCCGGGCAGTGCGGCTTTCGGCATCCCAGACGGCCGTCGTGACGACGACGCCGCAGGACAGGGCGATCAGGAAGGAGAGCACGAAGGCGATGTTCCAGCGGCGCCGGGTCCGGTCGGCCGGACGACGCAGCTCGTTCGGACGTCCGCCGAACAGCCGACGCACGCGGTCGGCCGTCGCCGGGCGCGATCGGGTGGGCCCGTCTCCGGGCGTGCCGGGCTCGGACATCGTGCACCTCCGCGCTCTGATACTGCCCGGCCGCTCAGTGGGGAGCGGCGAGTTCGGCGCTGATGTGGTGGGCCCACGTCCGGATCCGCTCGGGATTGCGGAAGTCTCCTCCCTTGCCCGCGCGGACCATGGCCCGGGCGATGAACCCGGGCGTACTGGCGGTGATACTGCCGCCGAAGGTGATGTGCTCGCGTGCGCCGAGGCGCTCCATCTCCCGGGCCACCGCAGGCACCGGCGCGATGTCGTGCTGCTCGGCGGAACTGTCCACGGGGCCGCTGCTGAACAGGTAGACCGGGCGGTGCTGAAGGTAGTGCTCGTTGCGTTCGGCGCAGCGCTTGGCCTTGCCGCTCCAGTGCCCGGCGTACAGGGCGCCGCCGAGCACCACTGCGTCGTACCCGCGTACGTCGTCCACGTCGTCGGCGGGGACCACGACGGCGTCGAGGCCGTCCTCACGCAGGGTCCTGCCGATCTCGGACGCGATTCCGGCGGTCGCACCGTGCTTGGTGCCGTAGGCGACCAGGACGCGCTTGGACGTCATGACGAGTCTCCCTTGCCGTCCGCCGTGGTGCGCTTGACGGGGATGCTGCGCCTGGACTCCTCGGGCGAGGCCGGCATGGGCACGCGCACGGTGAGGATGCCGTCCTCGTACGCTGCCTCGACTTCGTCGGAGGGGATCGGCCCGGGCAGGCGCACAACTCTCTGGAAGGAGCCGTAGCGGAACTCCGAGTGATCCTTCTCCTCCTTGCTCTCGGTGTGCTCGGCGCTGACGGTGAGGGTGTCCCCCTCAACCGTGATCTGGATGTCCTTGTCCGGGTCCATCCCGGGAAGTTCGGCGCGCAGCGTGTACTGCCCCTCCTTGTTGGTCACCTCGATCGGGATCGGGAAGGTGTCGAACGACGACCGCCACAGCGGGAACCGTGGGAATTCGGTGCCGAACCAGTCCCTGAAATCGGGGAACGGGCTGCGCCTGCGCTCCAGGTGCGTTCCTGACATGGTGTGCTCCGTTCCGGCGCCCGATCAGCGCCTTCATGCGTTGCCTTCCTCCACTTTCACGAGACGGACGGCTGCTCCGCTTGGGACCATCGGGTCCCTGATGGGGCCGTTCGGCCCTCCCCGTACCGGACCGATTCGGCGGCGGCCACGTGGTGCTTGACCGCGGCGAAGCTGTCCGGGGCGACGGAGATGGAGTCGATCCCGGCCTTGACCAGGAACTCCGTGAAGGCGGGGTCGTCGCTCGGGCGCTGGCCACAGAGGCCGACGGGGCGGCCCGCTGCCTGGGCACGAGGGACGAGGATCTCGATGCTCCGGGTGACCGCCGGGTTGGTCTCGTCGAAGACGTGGGCGAGGGCTTCGGAGTCGCGGTCGACACCCAGGGTGAGCTGGGTGAGGTCGTTGCTGCCGATGGAGAAACCGTCGAAGCGTTCGGCGAAGTCCTGGGCCAGGATGACGTTGGCGGGGATCTCCGCCATGACGTAGACCTTCAGCCCGTTCTCCCCACGGCGGAGGCCTTCCTCAGCCATGACACCAAGCACCCGGTCGGCCTCTTCGAGGCTGCGACAGAAGGGGATCATGACGACGACGTTGGCCAGGCCCATCTCGTCGCGGACCCGGCGCAGGGCCCGGCACTCGAGGGCGAAGCCCTCCCGGTATCCGTCGCTGTAGTAGCGGCTCGCGCCCCGCCAGCCGATCATCGGGTTGGCCTCGACCGGCTCGAACGGCCGACCTCCGACAAGGCGCGCGTACTCGTTGGTCTTGAAGTCGCTGGTCCGTACGACGACGGGGGCGGGCCACCGGGAGGCGGCGATCCGGGCGATGCCGTACGCCAGGCGATCGGTGAAGTAGCGGGTGCGGTCGAGGTATCCCTCGGTGAGCTGGTCGACGGCGCAGCGGTCGGCGGGATCCAGGCGCTCGGGGTGCAGCAGGGCCATCGGGTGGACCTTGACCTGGTGGGCCACTATGAACTCCAGCCGGGCCAGGCCGACGCCATCGGCCGGCAGGCGCCACCACCGGAAGGCGGCGGCCGGGTCGGCGAGATTGAGCATGACGTGCGTCCGGGTGGCGGGGATGTCCGCGAGGTCGGTCTCGGTCTCCTCATAGGCGAGCACCCCGTCGTAGACCTTGCCGCGTCCGCCTTCGGCACAGGAGACGGTCACCTTCTGTCCGTCGTACAGGGCCTGAGTCGCACGGCCGGTACCGACGACGGCGGGGACGCCGAGTTCGCGGCTGACGATCGCAGCGTGGGACGTGCGGCCGCCGTGGTCGGTGACGATGGCGGAGGCGCGCTTCATGATCGGTTCCCAGTCCGGGTCGGTGATACCCGTGACGAGCACCCCGCCGGACGGGAAGCGGTCGAGGTCGACGGGCGAGTCCAGGACGACGACGGGCCCGCTGCCGATGGCCTCGCCGACAGCGATGCCGTCCACGAGAGGCGTACCTGGCACGGCCGTCAGGCGGCAGCGGCGCAGGGTGGAGGCGGCGCGGCGGGACTGAACGGTCTCGGGCCGGGCCTGCACGATCCACAGGTCGCCGGTGAGGCCGTCTTTGGCCCATTCCAGGTCCATGGGGCAGCCGTAGTGCCCTTCGACGGTCAGCGCCCAGTCGGCGAGGAGCCTCACTTCGGTGTCGTTCAGGACCCTCTGCAAGCGCTCCTCGTCGGTGGTATCAACGGTCCGCGTCAGTCCATGTTCCGCATAGACCGCCTTCCGCCGCTTCACTCCGACACGTACGTCGATCAGCGGGTCCAGATCCGGGTCCTTCAGGCTCGGCTTGAAGACGGTGTACTCGTCGGGGTCGACCTGCCCGCTGACGACCGTCTCGCCCAGTCCGCACGCCGCGCTGATGACGATGACCTCGGGGAATCCGCTCTCCGGGTCGAGGGTGAAGATCACCCCGGCACCGGCCAGGTCCGACCGGACCATGATTTGAACACCGACCGAAAGAGCGACCTGGAGGTGGTCGAAGCCCATCCGCTCCCGGTAGTCGATGGCTCGATCGGTGTAGAGGGACGCATAGCAGCGATGCACCGACTCCAGCAATTGGGCGCTCCCGCGCACGTTCAGGTAGGTCTCCTGCTGGCCTGCGAAGCTCGCCTCCGGCAGGTCCTCGGCGGTGGCGCTGCTGCGTACGGCAACCTCGGGGTCCGCGCGGCCTTCGTCGCGCCCCAGCTGCTCGTACGCCGAGACGATCTCGGCCCGCAGCCCTGGGGGCAGCGGCTCGGCGAGGGTCATCGACCGTATCGCGGCCCCGACCTCATCGAGCGCGGCGCCCTCGTGCAGGCGCGCGATCTGTTCCTCGATCCGCCCCCGGAGTCCGTGTCCGTCCAGCAGCTCTCCGTACGCGGCGGCCGTCGTTGCGAACCCCGGAGGGATGCGCACGCCGGCATCGGCCAGGTGGGCGGTCATCTCACCCAGTGAGGCGTTCTTGCCCCCGACACTGCCGACTTCCTGCCGGCCGAGTTCCGCGAACGGTATGACGCGCCGCGTGCTTGCCATGACGACCTCCGGGCTCAATACGGGAGCGGGCGGCCGGACGGAGTGCGCAGGTCCGGCGGCGCGGGCTTGTGGGGCTGCTTCTGGCGGGACTGGATCCTGATGCGCTGCATCGTGGCCACCTCTGGGAAACGGAGCCCGTATCGGCATCCGGATTCCACGATCACACCGGGAGGTGGCTGCGCCGCAGTGCCGAGAGGTGCAGCGGCAAGGGGCCGACCGGGCCTCACCGGGGAGGGGCCGACCGGCCCATGACAGGCCGAGCAGGGAACCGAAGGGCTCATGCCCGACAGGCGCAGAGCGTGCAGGCTGGGGGTATGTCCGAGACGACGACCACCGACCTCTACGAGGTGACGATGGCGATGTCCTACCTGCGAGAGGGCATGCTCGCGTCGGCCACCTTCAGCCTGTTCGTCCGGGATCTGCCGCCCGGCCGGGGATTCCTCGTCTCCGCCGGGCTGGAGCCGTCCCTGGACTGCCTGTCCCACTTCCGGGTGAGCGCGGATGACGTCCGCGATTTCGCCGTCGCGCTCCACAGACCGCCCGAGGACGTGTCCGGCCTGCTCGGCCTGCGCTTTGACGGGGAAGTCCGCGCGATTCCGGAGGGCCACCTCGTTTTCGCCGGGGAGCCCCTGCTGGAGGTCACCGCCCCGCTTCCCCAGGCCCAGCTCGTCGAGACGTATCTGCTCAGCCAGATCTGCCACCAGACCGCCGTCGCCTCGAAGGCGGCCCGTTGCGTGATCGCCGCGGAGGGCCGGCCCCTGGTGGACTTCTCTCTGCGCCGCGACCACGGCCCCCAGGCCGGGCTGCAGGCCGCCCGGCTCTCCGCCATGGTCGGTTTCACCGCGACCAGCAATGTTGCCGCCGCCACCCGATACGGCATCCCCGCCGCCGGAACCATGGCTCACTCCTACATCGAGTGCTTCCCTAGCGAGGAGGACGCCTTCCGGGCCTTCGCCCGCACCCATCCGGGCCCGCTGACGTTCCTCGTCGACACCTATGACACCGCACGCGGCGTCGCAATCGCCGGCCGTGTTCTCACCGAGCTCCGGCGAGGGCCGGGCTGCGCGATCCGGCTCGACAGCGGCGATCTGGGTGAGCTCGCCAAACGGTCACGCCAGCTGCTCGACGCGGCCGGGCTGACCGACGTACGCATCATCGCCAGCGGTGGTCTGGACGAATACTCCGTCGCCGAACTCGTGCGCACTCGGGCACCGATCGACGTCTTCGCGGTCGGAACCCGGGTGGGCGTCGCCGCCGATGCTCCCTACTTGGGACGCGGCGTACAAGTTGGTCCAGTACGACGGACGCCCGGTAATGAAGCTGTCCTCCGCGAAGGTCACCGCCCCGGCTCCCAAACAGGTGTTCCGCGGCCCCGGCTGCGCGGATGTGATCGGTCTGTCCGACGAGCAACCGCCTGACGGTACGGTGCCCCTGCTCCGTACGGTGATGCGGGACGGCCGCCGGACCGGCCCGCCCGACACCCTCGCCGCGGCCAGAGCCCGCTTCGAGGCTGATCTCGTGGATCTGCCGGAGGCAGCACGCCTCATCCATCGCCCCGAGAGCCCTGTGCCAACAGGTTCCCCGCAGTTGAAGGCCCTGACCTCGGTGGTGAGGGACCGTCTCAAAGCGGCATCCGCCGCCCCCGCTGACAGGAGCGGATGAGCGGGATCCGCTGATCAGCCGACTTCCATGCGGAACCACCGCTGCCGACCGGGGCCACGGACGCGGCCCGTCCACCGGGCAGGTACAGCGGAAGGGGAGGGGCTATTCGGGAGAAGGGGTGCGCGCGTGGCGAGCCGACCGTTGCCGAGCGTGCACAGAGCTTCCCACGCCTATCGTGCGGGTTCGATTCCCGTCTTCCGCTCCAAGACAGAGCCCCAGGTCAGCAACCTGGGGCTGTTGTCCAAACCCCTCAGGGCCCGCTGCCATTCTCGTGCCCCAAGTGCCGTAACGGGGCTTCAGTCCATCCGGGGGAAGAAGGAGGTGCCGGACGCGGACCGGCCGAGGCGGCCGGTCCGCAGTCGCTGGCGCCGGCCTGTCAGTGGCCCTCCTTGCGCCTGCCTCCGATTTGGAGCGGCCGCATCATCTCGTTGTCCTCGTGCTCGACGATGTGGCAGTGCCAGACGAAGCGACCGGGGTGATCGAACCGCGCCTTCACCCGGGTGATTTCTCCCGGATAGGCGATCACGGTGTCCTTGAAACCGAGCTCCCAGCTCTCCGGCGGAATGGGTGCCCCGTTGAACGGCTGCCGGTTCACCACCTCGAACGCCACCTCGTGGATGTGGATCGGGTGGGCGTCCACAGTGAAGTTGTGCAGTTCCCATGTTTCGGTCGCGTTCAGCCTCGGGTTCTCCGTGACCGGGTCGTCCCAGGCGAGCGAGACCGGATTGCCGGCGGAGTCGACCGTCCCGAGCAGGTTCTGGACGGGCGTTCCCGGTGGCACCAAGGGGTTGCTGGAGTTCGCCTCGTTGAGGGACAGCCGACGGGTGACGCTCGCCGAGCCAAGTGGCCTGATCCTGGGCAGCCTGAGCCGATCCGGCGGGACGCTGGTGTCCTTGCTCGCCAGAGGGCCGACCACGAACTTCATCACCTGCCCAGTGGTGGCCGGATCCGCCACAGGGAAGGCCACGCCCGGTTCGCCCCGGCCGAAGGGTTCGTCCGCGCCCTCGTTGATGAGGTACAGCTCGGTGCCTTCCGCAATCCCGGTGAAGTCGACGATGACGTCGGCCCGCTCCGCATTGGCCAGCCGCAGCCGCTCCAGCCGCACTGGTGCGGGCAGGAACCCGCCTTCGTTGCCGATCTGCCAGAACGGTACGGCCGATCGGGCCGGTCTGACGGTCGGACCGTCCGCGATCTTCAGGATGAGGAACCGGGCATTGCATCCATTGAGGAAGCGCAGCCTGTAGCGACGCGGTTCGACTTCGAGCTTCGGCCATGTCCGGCCGTTGACCACCATGGTGTTGGCGAAGAATTCGGGGTTCCAGATGGGGGACACATCGGTCGTGGGAATGTACGGACCCGCGAACCCGTCGAAGAATTCCCGGGTCGTGGGGTAGAACAGCGAGCCGTCCGAATTGAACGAGCGGTCCTGGATGGCCAGGGGGATCTCGTGGTATCGGGTACCCGGCCGATCTCCGGAGGCGGGCGCCGGGCCGGGCAGGGCCCCCTTGGGCAGGTCGCACTCACCGCCGCGGAGCAGATAGAAGCCGGCGGGTCCGGCGTAGACGTTGAGCCGGGTCAGACCCAGGGTGTGGTCGTGGAACCAGAGGGTCGATGCCCGCTGGTCGTTGGCGTACTGGAAGGTCGCGGTACCCGGATCCCACTTCAGGCGGTGCGCATCGGCGAACTTGTCCCGGAACTCGTTGTAGAACGAGCCCACGGTGGCGAATCCCGGAGGAATGTTGTTCGCGCGTGGCAGGTACCACGCTTCCGTGTAGCCGTCGCTCTCCTCGGTGGAATGCCCACCGTGCAGGTGCGTGACGATCGGTACGGGGCCGGTGTACGGACCCGGCGTCGATGTGAAGGTCGGCCGCGAATCCCGCCCGGCATTTCCGCCCGGCGGGTTCGCCCAGTGCAGGGTGGGGTCGACCGCCAGCAAGTGCGGGAGGAAACGGCCCTGGCTGTCGACGAGATCGTTCACCCAGGTGACCCGGACATGCCTGTCTACGCTGGCCTCGATGGTGAACGACGGGTAGTTGAACGTGCTGTTGTCCCCGAGCGAGCCGTATCCCCACAGGGTGGTGGACGGCAGAGTGGGAGGCAATACCTGCTGGCTGAATTGCCGGACGCCGATGACATACGTATCGATGCCGTGCCGCTCCGGGTGCCGGGCGTTCGGCATCACCGGCGGGATCACCAGGTTGGTGACGTATTTCGGGATGGTCGTGGGGTCCAGGGTGGAGACTGGGAATTTCCCGACAGACCTGGCCCCCGGAACCACCGCGGTCTCGTTCGGGAGTGCCACCGCCTCATTAGGGGCCGGAAGGACCAGGGCCGCTCCACCAACGGCCCCGGCTACGAGCAGGTCTCTTCGCGCGATCATCTCTCTCGCCTTCTGCAGCCCGAGGGCATCGATCACTTCCTCACTCAATGTTAAGTGGGGTGCACGGTAAGTAATCGAAGGATGCCCGGCGTAGCGACGGGCTGTCGGGGCAGGCAGCGAGCGAGCCGCAACCGGCACAGTCATGGCCAATATCCGTTGCCGGCAAATAGCCTGCGCTCAGCCTCGGTTTTCTCGTGGTCCGTCGGCCTCCTGGAACCCCAAGGATGCGGCCGGGCGGCGTCGTTGTGTGCGGGCCGGACCTCGTCGAACGTCTCGACCGCTCCGTCCCTGAGCGCTTCCGTGAACGCGTGCTCTTTTCGGGCGGCGACCGTCCATGCAGTGCCGCAAGCCGGCGGATCCGCGGCGTTAATCTGTCGAAATCGGACTTCCACTCACAGCATGCAGCGCGGCGGAATCGAGGAGGACCCCGTCGGTGTCCAGAACGACGGCTCGAAGCGGACTCACTGCCTGATCACCCGGCGCCCAGTGATCCGGATCGCGGTGACCTTCATCCAATGGGTCCTCGGGCCGCCGGCCCAGGGCAGGGAGTACGCGACTGCGTCAAGCCGACCGAGCTCCTCCGCGTCAGTGACGCCTCCCGCCTCGCCTACGACCATAACGCTCCAGCCCAGGCGCGTGGCGTCGTCGATGTGGTCGACCTCGAAGGCCACCTCGGTGCCGGCGGCCCGCGCGAGCACCGCGTCACCCGAGGTCCGGAATGCGATGTCGCGGCCCGCCACCACGTAGTTGACCGGGAATATCGCCGGACCCTCCGGGGTGAAGACAGCGACCCTGCCCACGCCGTGCGTGGACAGCAGTCGTCGGCACTCGCCGTCGGACAACTCGACCAGCTTGGCATCCCTCACGGCCGTGCCTCTGCCTGGCGGGTACTCCGTCGTCGCGCCGGAGAGTTCCGCGGCGGTCGTCCCGAGCGCGTCGGCGAGTCGCAGAAGGGAGCCGATCGCCGGCGCTGCCGCGTGTTCCTCCAGGTAGGTGATGTACGCGCCGTCAGCGCCGCAGCGCTCACCCAGTTCGTCCCGGGTGAGGCCGAGTTCCTCACGGTGCATGGCGATCCGCCGCCCGAGGTCAGTACGTCCGGCCGGCGCCTCTGTGGCGCCCGGCCCGTGCTGGGTTCTCCTCATTGTCTTCACGTCCTCTCGGTGTCAGGGCTGGGTGGCCGGAACCGTGGCAATGTGTGCCGGAGCTGTGGAGACCGGCGGTCACGATGGGTGCCGGGCCGATACGTCCCGTGCCGAGGATCCTGACCGAATTCACCTCGGGCACGTCGCCTTCGGCGATGCTCTCGTCGAGGCCGCGGACGGTGACGGCGTCGGCACGGACGATCGCGCCGACTGCGTCTGTCCGGGCCCTGGAAGGCGAGTGTCTTCACGACGCTCCCCTCTTCCCTTGCATACGTTAAGGAGGTTGCACCGCCAGGCTGAACCGGGCTCGACCGCCTACGCATGGGCCGGTCGGTCCCCTGCGTGGGCCTGTCGGCCCCCTGTCGGCCCTTACACACGGTGCAATGGTGAGAACCGGATCCCCTTACCGAAGGGAGGGCGGGTCATGTCCGAGACAGCCCCGCGCCCCGCTACCGCCTCGCCCAGACCTGCACTCCTCCGGTTGCTCGGTGCAGTACGCACGGTCACCGGCAGCAAGTTCCTCGTCGAGAGCGACCACGCCCGCATCCTGGTCGACTGCGGGCTCTTCCAGGGTTTCGCGGACCTGCGCCGTCGCAACTGGGACAAGCCCGGCTTCGACGCCTCCGACCTCCGCGCCGTGGTCGTGACCCATGCTCACCTGGACCACTGCGGCTATCTGCCGCGCCTGGTCCGGCACGGCTTCCGTGGTCCGATCCTCTGCACCCCCGGTACGGCCCGCCTCGCCGAGATCGTGCTCCGCGACAGTGCCCGCCTCCAGATGGAGGCCGCCGAGCACGCCAACAGTCACGGCTGGTCCAAGCACCGCCCCGCCAAGCCGCTCTACGACGACTCGGACGTCGAGAACACGTTGAAGTTCTTCGACCCGGTCGAGGTCGGCAGCGAGATCGAGATCATGGCCGGAACGAAGCTGACGCTGCACCACGGCGGACACATCCTCGGCTCAGCCTGGGCCCACCTCACGCTGGAGGACGGCCACACCCTGGCCGTCAGTGGCGACCTTGGTCGTCCCGGGCACCCCCTGCTGCTGCCCCCGGAGCCGTTCACCGGCGCCGACGTGCTGCTGATGGAGTCCACCTACGGCAACCGCCGCCACGACCACGAGACGGCACGGCGCGAGTTCGCTGCCGTGATCACCCGAACGCTGTCGCGAGGAGGAACCGTCGTCATCCCGGCATTCGCGATCGACCGAACCGAGGTCGTCCTGCACGAGCTGGCCGAGCTGCGCGGCGACGGCACGCTGCCCCGCCACGTGCCCGTCTACGTGGACAGCCCCATGGCCCTGGCCGCCTTGGACGTGTACCGCGACGCCCTGCGGTCCCGCGCTCCCGAACTGCGGCCCGAGATCCTGGCCCAGGGCGAGGCGGTGTTCAGCCCAGAGCCCTTCCTGGCCGCCCGTACCGTCCAGGAGTCCATCGACATCAACAGCACCACAGGCCCCGCGGTCATCGTCTCCTCCGCCGGCATGGCCACCGGCGGCCGAGTCCTGCACCACCTGCACCGGCTGCTGCCCGACCCCCGCAACGCCGTCGTGATCGTCGGCTTCGCCGCGGCCGGCACCCGGGCGCGTGACCTCGTCGACGGAGTCCGCACCCTCAAGATGTTCGGCGAGTACGTTCCCGTACGCGCCGAGGTGGCCGACGTACCCCACTTCTCCGCCCACGCGGACGCCGACCAGATCATCGACTGGCTGCGCGACGCCCCGCCCCCACACACCACCTACCTCGTCCATGGCGAGGAGACCGCCGCCGAGACCCTCCGAGACCGCATCGACCACGAGCTGGGATGGACGGCCGTCGTACCCAAATCCGGCGAGGCCGTCCTGGTCCGCTGACCCGGGCCGTATGGGCCCTGCGGTATGCACCGCGAGGCCCTCCCGCACCCCAAGAGACCGGCACGACCCTGAAGGGGAACGGCTGGAGGCACACCATGACCGCCATGACCACTCTCCTCGACGAGATGGAACCCGAAGCACGCCAGGCTCTGCTCGCCCACGCCCACCGCGTGGACATCCCCGCCGGAACCCGCATCTTCAAGGAACGGCAGCGGGCCGACCGCTTCTGGATCATCGAGAACGGCACCGTCGACCTCGACCTGCACGTCCCCGGCCACAAGGCCGCCGTCGTCGACACCCTCGGTTCAGGAGAGCTCCTCGGCTGGTCATGGATGGTCCCGCCCTACTCCTGGCACCTCGGCGCCGTCACCACCCACCCCGTTCGGGCGCTCGAATTCGACGCCGAGGCCGTACGGAAGCTCTGCGACGAGAACGCCGCCGTGGGCCGTTGCATATCGACCGCTGTCGCCGCAGTCATCGCCCGTCGCCTCGACTCGGCCCGTACCCGGATCCTCGACCTGTTCGCGCCCCACCACAGCGACATGCCGCTCGCCTACGCCCGCTGAGGACCAGCCATGACCTCCACCCCGTACACCGTCAACGACGTCATGACGAAGACCGTCGTCACCGTCACCGCCGCCGCCGAATTCAAGGAGATCGCCACCGCGATGGAGCGCTGGAAGGTCACCGCGGTCCCGGTCATCGAAGGCGAAGGCCATGTCGTCGGCGTCGTCTCCGAAGCCGACCTCCTCACCAAGGAGGAGTTCCACGAACACGGACCGAGCCTCATCGAGCAGATGCGCCGCCTCGGCGACACCGCGAAGGCCGGATCGGTCCGCGCCGAGCAGTTGATGACCACACCCGCCGTCACGATCCGCCCCGACGCCACGCTCCCCCAGGCCGCCCGCCTGATGGCCGACCGCCACATCAAACGGCTTCCAGTCGTCGACGCCGACGGCACCCTCCTCGGCATCGTCAGCCGCGCCGACCTCCTGAAGGTCTTCCTCCGCGCCGACGACGACCTGGCCGCCGAGGTCCGCCGCGAGGTCGTCGACCGTCTCTTCCCCCTCTCGCACCGTGACATCACGGTCGACGTCACGCACGGGATCGTCACCCTGTCGGGAAGGACCCGCGACCCGCACCTCATCCCCGTGGCCACGCGCCTCGCCCGGGCCGTCGAAGGTGTGGTCGGCGTGCACTGCCGGCTCGAAGGCCCCGCCTCTGCGTAAGCGCCATGTCAGCCTTACGGGGCCAGGTCCCGCTTCATCAGCAACGCGTGGCCGAGAACGAGCCCCACGACTCCGACCCCGACCAGAACTCCCAGCTGCGGCCACAGCACATGTCCCTGTGCCAGTGCGTCACCCGGTGTGTAGTAGTGGAAGGGGCTGATGAACCGCAGGGGCGCCGCCTTCGACCAAGCCAGCGCGATGAAGTTCACCGCGAAGCCGACCGCCCCGATGGCGATCGTCGCACCGATCACCTGCGCGCGTCGGCTCCCCCAGGCCGACACGGCCAGGGCCGGTCCGGCCAGGCACAGCGCGAAGCCGCACCCCATCAGCCCCGCCGCGAAGACACCGCTCAACGGCACGTCCCGGTGGATGTCCGGGGACAACCAGACGCCTGCCGCCACCGTCAACGTCGCTGAGGTGTTGAGGGCGAGGGCGGCGATCACCACGGCGGCGGTCCGCTCGGCGAGGAGCCGGTTGCGGCTCACGGGGCGCACCACGATGGGCTCGATCGTCCCGGATTCCACGTCGGCCGCCACCGCGGCCGCGGCCAGCGCCCCGATAGCGGTCAGCTGCATGGCGATCCAGAAGGGATGCACCAATCCGGCCCCGAGCAGCCCCGGGTAGCTGGCGATCGATACGTCTCCGCCCGAGCCGCTGAACGCACGGTACGCCGACGGAGGGCCCTTCCCGCCCGCAGAGAAGAGCTGCCCGGGCGCGATCGTGTTCGCCACCACCACGATCAGGGCCTCGAAGGCGACCATCCCCACCATGAGGGCCACCAGCATCCGCCGACGCCGGTGCAGTGCCAGCCACAGCAGGGGCCACCGCGTCTTCACGGCGCGGCCTCCTCCGCCTTGCCGTTGCGGTACAGATCCAGGAACGCCTCGTCCAGACCCGCCTCCTCCACGATGACGTCGGCCACCCCCAAGGCCAGCAGCTCACGCAGTGCTTCCACCACCTCGCTCGGGGGTACGAGGAGCTCCACCCGGTCGCCCTCCCAGCGGGGCGCCCACTGTTCCGCGCGCCCCAAAGGGCGCATCCCCTTCCCGTCAGCGAAGGCCAGACGAATCCGCCGCGCCCGCGCCTCCCGGAGGGCGGCCACGCTCTCCACGGTTACCAGGCGCCCTTCCCGGACGATCGCCACGCGTCCGCAGGCCCGCTGCACCTCCGGCAGCACGTGGCTGGACAACAGCACCGTGCGGCCGTCGGCCGCTGCCTGCTCCATCAAGTCGAAGAACGTTTCCTGGACCAGAGGGTCCAGCCCCTCGGTCGGCTCGTCCAGGACCACCAGCTGGGGATCGTGCTGCAGCGCCTGCACCAGGCCCAATTTCTGCTTCATGCCGCGCGAGTACCCGCCCACCGTGCGCCGCAGGACCGCGGGCGTCAGCCCCAGCCGCTCGCACAGCTCAGCTCGCCTCGTGCAGGGCCAGCCTTGGAGTGAACACAGGAGGTCGAGGGTCTGCGCCCCGGTGAGCTCCGGGTACAGCCGCAGCTCACCCGGGAGATAGCCGAGTTCCCGAGCCACCCGGCGGTGATCGGCGAGCGGGTCCATCCCCAGCACCCGGACGTGTCCGGCGGTTGGGCGCAGCAAACCCGTCAGGCACCTGAGCGTGGTGGTCTTGCCCGCCCCGTTGGGCCCGAGGAAGCCGAACACCTCGCCCCGACCGATGCCGAGCGTGAGTTCCTCCACCCCGACCACTGCCCCGTAGCGCTTGGTCAGTCCCCTGAGCTCAATCGCATCCATGGCACCCACCCCACCAGTCTGTGCCCTGGCCCAGGCCGACGCGCAGCGAGCAGGGAGCCTCCCCGGGACAGCACCGAAAATCCCCCCAGGGGTACTAATGCGTTGCCGGCGGCATGCGCCAGCGCATGAACAACGCCGACGAAACCCAGCGCCCCCATGACCGAGGAAAAACTCGAAAGCTCATCCTCACCCTCGCCTGACCGGCACCCGGAAGACACCCGTGCCGTTCTGCGCCACGGCTCGGGTGTCACGCGGGCCTCCGCCGGGCGCAGCGCACGGCCCGGACTCCGGCGGAGGTCGCATACGGGGCCGTGCTCCAAGAGTCCGCCCAACGGGTCGACCGCACGTCGGCCTGCGGTTGTCACCACCTGCCACCTGGTCGCATGTCGGCCTGCGCATCGTCTGCCGTCTCTACGAGATGAGCGGATGCGCTGCACGACGGAGCCGACGTAGCCGCTTCAGTCGGACGGCAGCCGGCGAACGCGAGCGCCGAACACACGCCACCGCCGCTCATTGTCGCGCACAAGCGTTGCCGATTCCGCGAGGAGGTCCGCCGCCCGGTCGAGCAGCTCGGACGCCGAGAAGAGGTATGCAGGGGCGTTCCGCTGGGACCCCAGGTCAGCTCGCAGCGCCGCGGGAGAGAACTTGACCCGATCCAACAAGTCAATGGAGCGGCGCAGCAGATGGGCAACCAGCGCCAGCAACCCCGCCGACTGCCAGTCGTTGGCGACGATGCGGTGCCGCTCCCCGAGCAGATCGGCAAGCACTGGATAGGCAGCCAAGAGGCCGACGGCCTCCCATGCCTGCTCCATCGCGTGCGCCAGCCAGATTCCGGTCTGCTCACTGTCTTCCGCGATTTCCCTGACATCCCGCTTCAGCCGCTGAAGCTCGACGGGCTCGTCCGCCCCTTCCATGAAGAGGATCCCCGACTCCGCGACAAGTCCGGGGGCATTCAGATCCTCCGCACCTGCGAACGGATTCCGTGCCGACTCACCGACGTCGGTCACACTCCATCTGCCCGCCAGCGACTTCAGCGCCCGGGACCGCGCCTGAAGCTCGCCCGCCTGCCGCAGCGGAGCCTGTGCGTAGAACTGCTCGTGTTCGCGATGGAACCGGGCTAGGTTGACGATCACCTGCAACAACGGTTCAGGAGGGATGGACGTCGTCTGCTCCTCGGGCATGCGAGAAGTGTCCGCCCGGAGCGGCGCCCACCGGTTGACAACACGCCCCCCCCCTCGTCGCGGACCGAGACCAGCGAGGCCACCACCGCAGTCGCCGAATCTCCCCCTGCCGGTGCAGAGCCAACCGCAGCGGAGCCCATCGGCCCCCGGCGTCGCAGCAGCCGTCGCGGCTCCCTCACCAGGAGCGCAGGCCGCTCTACGGGCGGAGCCGAACCCATCCCGGAGGCGAACCGGTCATGGCACACCCCGTTGAGCACCACACGACGGGCAAAGAGCACAGCACGGCGGTGCTGGATGTACGGGGCCCGGTGTGCGCCACCCGGCAGAGAACGGCTGCGGCTGTACTCGGACGCCGGGCCGGGTGCGCTCTCAATCACGGGCTGCTGAACTTCCGGTCTGAGGCCGTGATGCGGCGCCGTCGTTCGCGTTCAGGTCCCCGCAGGCAGTCCGACCCCAGGCAAGTGCAGGCCGCGCCTGCGCGACGCTCAAGATCATGCATCCAGGACCGACAGGAGCCTGCCGTGGAATCTCCCCACGGTCCATGGCCGGCCCTGGCCAGGCATGCGCGGTCAAGCCGGCTCATCGACGTGCACTCATCCGGCAGCATGAGCCGGCACCTCGTCCGTTCCACGGTGAACCGCGGGGGTGAGCGGCCACGGCGCGAAGGGGACAGGTCCCCTGGTGCGCACGGCCTCCACCGCGCACTGGTGTACCGAGCGAGCCTCCTCGGAGGACGGGCAGGGCACAGGACTGCCGACCAGCGTGCACCACTTCGACGCGCCCGCGTACTGGACGGCAACATGTGCCTGCCCTGCGTCCCAGGTGGTGCGGACCGTCAGTTCCCCGGTGAGGGATCCCGCTTCGGCGGTGAGCACCCCGCCGGAGCCGGTGAACACCCCTGGGGTGGTCCATGTTGTGGATGCCATGTCAGATCACCTCGGAACAGGTCGGTCTGTCCTCATGTCATGGTCTGCCGCCGGGGCGGAGCAGCACAGGGCCATGCGGTCCCACAACGGGGGTCCGCTCGGCCCTCGCCGACTCCGGCACCCCGTCCTACGGTCAACCACATGGATCCAGTGGGAAGGAGCCGGACGATGAACGTGTCCGCGTACATGTCCGCCCCCGCTGTGTCCGTCAACGCCACCACGACGATCGGGGAGGCGGCCCGATGCATGGACCTCCACGGCGTCGGCTGCTTGGTCGTGACGGAGGGAACAGTATTGCGCGGCATTGTCACCGACCGTGACATCGCAGTGCGCGCCGTGGCCGGAGAGTTCGACCGCGATGATCCTGTGGGAGCGGTCATGACCGCTCCGGCTGTCACCGTCGATGCCGCCCAGGACATCCACGCGGCGTACCAGACGTTCCGCAACAGCGGCGTCCGGCGCCTGCCTGTCCTGGACGGGCGGCGAGTCGTGGGCATGCTGACCGTGGACGACCTGCTCATGGACGTCTTCCGCAGGGTGGCGGACCTGCTCGGCCCGGTCGCCTGGAGCGTCCTCGAGGAGCCCCCCGGCCCGCGGGACGAGATCGGCCCGCGCGCACGAAAGCAAGGAAGGAGCCCGCCCGCTTCTCGCGGATCCTGATCGGGGCAGCTACGAATTGACTGCCCGGAGCCTGAAGCCGGTGACCACGCCCGGTCTGATCCGAACGGCATCTGATGACGGTGCGTCGGCCCAGGACTTGAGGCGCTGCGCATAGCGGTTCAGCTCGGTCGGGTCGGTGACGGCGCTGGCATAACCGGTGGCCACCACGCTCCAGCCCAGACGGGTGTCAGGGTCGATGGCGTCGGCCTCGTAGGCCACGACGACGTCCGGGCTGTCCGGGGCCGTGAGCAGGGCCGCCAGTGTCGAGCCGTCCTGGACGCGGATGATGATGTCGCCGTCGTCGAGGAGGTGGTTAACGGGGCGCACAGCGGGCAGAGCGTGGCGGGTGAACACGATGCGGCCCAGTCCGACGGTTCCGAGCAGCCGGAGCGCCTCCTTGGTGCCGAGTTCTTCCGTTCGCCTCTGGGGCGTAGGGCCGGCAGGAGCGACGGCAGCGCTGCCGACCGGGCGGTTCTCCATCGTTGGCACCCTCCGTCCATGGGACCGGGGCGGGGTCGCGGTGTGCTCTCCAGCGTCCCCGTTCCCGACGCGCCCAGGCATAGGCCGTTCGGTCCCTGCCTGGGCCCACAGGACCCATACCCCGGGCAGACCCACTCGCCAAAACTGGATATGGACCCGAATCAGGAGGCCGTTCATGAGCACTCCTTCTCCCATCCGCATCAATGCCGCGCTGCCGGCCGACTGCCGTTCGCGCTTGATGGAGTTCGCCCGCGAGGTCAACCTCGACGAGGGGACCCGCCTCTTCCACGAGGGGGGGGTCGTGCGGACCGGTTCTGGATCGTCCGGTCGGGCACCGTGACCCTGGACGTGCACGTTCCCGGTCGACGCGCCCGCGACCGACGGGGGGCACGGTGACGGTGAGGACACCGTCGGCGGCAACGATCGACGCCTCAGAACGGGTGGCCTCGGCGTGACGGGCGGTGGTTCGTCAGGGCCTCCCCGATGACGGCGGGCATCTCGTCCGCGACTTCGGGTGATGCGTCCGTGTCGATGAGGCCCTCCATGCGCAGGGCCAGGGCGAAGCGGAGGGCTGCCGCGGCTTCGACCACGGCCTGGACGATGCGGGAACGCAGTTTGGGCGAAGCACCGAAACGAAACCGGCGAGCCTCCAGTCGTCACCGGCGTCCACGAGAACGACGGCGGCCTCGACGATACCGTGCAGAACGTGGGGCAGGTCGAACTCACGGCCAACCGACATGACGGCCTCCAGCAGGCCGTTCAGCCGGTCGCGAGTGCCACGGACCTCGTCGATGCGGACTTGGCGCTCTTCGAGGAGCCCTCCGGCCATCGGAGGCCGTGCCGGGCGACCACCTCTACGGTGGACCCGGCAGGCGCGGACGTCCATTCCGGTCTGGGCGCTATTGCTCCGTACGGCGGGGCCTGCCCGATGCTGCATGCAGGTGCCGGACATGGGCGTCCGGGCCGGGGAAGAACACTGTGGTACGACCCGTGTCGGACCAGCGCACGTCGTAGGGAGGGGTGCCGTCCTCATGGTGCAGGGCGATGACTTCGCCGTCTCGGCCCGGCTTTCCGACGGTGGGGCCGCCCACGACGATCTGGACGCCCACCTCGGCGTGCACGCCGGTTCCCGGTACATACGTCTTCATGATCATGCCTTTCTGTGGAACGCGCCCCGGAGGATCCGGGCGGCGATGAACGCCCCGAGGCAGGCCACGGCGGCGAGCCCCGTACCGGACCAGCCCACGGGCTCGGTGTCCAGCAGGGACTGGAATGCGGGCACGTACAGGGCGGCCGTCCCAAGGAGCGCGGAGACCGCCACGGAGGCGGGGAGGAAGAGGTTCTGCCTGGTGAGCAGTCGGGCGCGTAGGCCCAGGGCCACCCCGAGCTGGGCCGCCAGCAGGGCCAGGAAGAGCACGCTCTGCCAGGGCAGGTCCATAGCACGTGCGACGATGCCGGCGGCCAGGCTCAAGGTCGTCACAACTGCGGCGAGTACCAGGAGGCGTTGCCACACGCCCGCGGCCAGGATGTGCTGTCCGGGCGGGCGCGGTGGGCGTCGCATGGCCTGCGGAGTGACGGGTTCGGCGCCCATGGCCACGCCCGTCAGCCCGTGGGTGAGGAGGTTGATCCACAGGATCTGGCCTGCCCGCAGGGGCAACGCCAGGCCGAGCACCGGGCCTGCCAGCATCACCAGTATCTCGGCGGCTCCGCCCGCCATGGCGTAGACGAGGAAGCGCCGGATGTTGTCGTAGACGCGGCGGCCTTCCTCTACGGCCTTCACCACGGTGGACAGCTCGTCGTCGGTGAGCACGAGGTCCGCCGCCTGGCGGGCGACCTCGGTTCCGCGGGCGCCCATGGCCACACCGATGTCCGCCTGGTGGAGGGCGGGGCCGTCGTTGACGCCGTCCCCGGTCATGGCCGTTACGGCGCCCCGGGCGCGCCATGCGCGGACGATGTCCAGCTTCTGCTGCGGGTCGGTCCGGGCGAAGACACGGATCCGGGTCAGGTCGGTGTCCGGGGCCGCGGCCAGTTCCGGCCCGGTGAGGACCTCACTGGCGGATCCGTCCTCGACGAGGCCGGTACGCACGGCGATGGCTTGGGCCGTCGCCGGATGGTCGCCGGTGATCAGGACGGGGGTGATGCCCGCCGCGCGGCATGCTTCCAGGGTCGTGGCGGCCGACACTTTGGGCGGGTCACTGATGGCGACGAGGCCCAGGAGGCTCAGTCCGTGCTCGGCCTCGGGAGCCGGCCGGTCCCACACGAGTCGCTCGGTTCCTGCCACGGCCAGGACCCGAAAGCCTTGCGCGGCCAGAAGAGCGGCCTGACGGCGGGCCCCGTCCAGAAGCTCCTGCGGTGCGGCAAGCACCTCGGCGGTCAGTACCGCCTCCGGCGCGCCCTTGAGGCATACCAGGACGTTTCCGTCCGGAAGATGGTGCAGTGTGGTCATACGCTTGCGGAGGCTGTCGAAGGGAGCTTCCGCGAACCGGGGACAGTCCCGGT
Organism: Streptomyces sp. NPDC054932; assembly: GCF_053610205.1. NCBI lineage: Bacteria > Bacillati > Actinomycetota > Actinomycetes > Kitasatosporales > Streptomycetaceae > Streptomyces > Streptomyces sp. NPDC054932. Next base: position 42,231 of record NZ_JBSGXU010000034.1, read on the forward strand.
GCAGGGCGGCCTGGTCCGGGCAACCCGCTCTCGCGGCTGCCGCCAGCAGCGCGGCCTCCATCGGATCGCCCACAGCCGTCCACATGTCCGAGCCCTTTCCGGGGGGCCGCAGGCCGGCGTCGTTGCACAGGGCCGCCGTCGTGAGCAGTTCCTGCAGTGGCCGGAGCTGGTCTGCCGCCAGGGGCTGCCCTTCTCGGGTCAGGCTTCCCAGCGGCTCGTAGCCGCTGCCGGTCACATCTGCGGTGCCGGAGGGCGTCCACAGGTGCTGGACCACCATGCGCCCCTCGGTGAGGGTGCCCGTCTTGTCCGTGGCCAGGATGCTCACGGAGCCAAGGGTTTCCACGGCCGGCAGACGGCGGACCAGGGCGTTGCGGGCTGCCATCCGGCGCGCTCCGAGCGCGAGGGCGAGTGTGACCACGGCGGGGAGGGACTCCGGCACTGCGGCGACAGCCAGGCTGATGGAGGTCACGGCCATCGTGCTCCACGGGAGGCCCCGTGCCAGGCCCAGGGCGAAGAACAGCACGCACAGGGCGATGGTGACGGCCGCCAGGATCCGGCCCAGTGATGCGAGGCGACGCTGGAGCGGGGTGAGGTCCCGGCCCGTGTCGAGGAGAGCCGCGATGCGCCCGAGGGCACTCGCCGGCCCCGTGGCGGTCGCGGTAGCGGACCCTCGGCCACGGACGACGACGGTGCCTGCGCTGACCGTGTCGTCCGCCGTCTTGTCCACCGGCTCGGATTCGCCCGTGAGCATGGATTCGTCCACCAGGAGTGCGGATGCCTCGGTCAGGTCGGCGTCTGCGGCGACGATGTCCCCCTCCCCCAGCAGCAGGAAGTCACCCGGCACCACCAGTGCCGCCGGAACCTCGTGCGGGGTGCCGTCGCGCAGCACTCTCGCGTGCGGGGCGGAGAGGGCGGAGAGCGCGGCGACAGCGCGGTCCGCCCGGACTTCCTGCGCCACTCCCACGGTCGTGTTGAAGACGACCACCAGGCCGATGACGACGGCGTCCGGGTGGTCCCCGATCGCTATGGTCAGCACCATGGCCCCGAGGAGCACCATGATCAACGGGTCGCGGAGTTGGGCCAGCACCCGTCGGTGCAGCGGCGTGGACCGTGGGGGTGCGACTTCGTTCCTGCCGTACCGGGCCAGGCGGCGCTTGGCTTCGGCCTGGGTGAGCCCCGGTCCCGCCGGGAAGCCGACAGGCCGCGTGGTGGTCGTACGTATGGTCATGGCGGCGTCATTCGCTCGGCACGGTGATCACAGGGCAGTGCGCACGGTGCAGGAGGCCGTGGACGACGGAACCGAGGCGCATTCCGGTGTATCCGCCGCGACCCCGGCGGCCTACCACCAGGGCCAGGGCGTGCTCGGCCGCCCGCGCCAGTTCCTCGACCGGGTGGCCCGTCATGGCCTCGTGGGTGACGTGCACGTCGGGGTACTTGTCCGACAGGCCTGCGGTGGCCTCGGAAAGCAGTGCGCGCTGTGCCCGCAGGGCGACTTCCTCGTCGTTCGGCATGAACAGGGCTGGTTGCCACACGCAGACGACCCGGAGCGCGGCTCCGCGCAGGTCCGCCTCGTCGAAGGCGAATGTCAGCGCGGCCGTGGCCGATGCGCTTCCGTCGAGGCCGACGACCACGTAGGGCGGCTGCCGGCTGATGTGCTCCCCCTCGCCCACGACGACGACCGGGCAACTGGCCTGGGCGCTGACGGGGACCACAATGGAGCCCGCGCTGAAGAACTCCGCGGTGCGGCTCAGGTGTCGCGAGCCGAGCACGACCAGCCGGGCCTCCTTGGCCACCCTGCCCAGGACAGGGGCGGGGAACCCGTGGAGCAGGTCGCCGGTGACGTCCACCTCCGGGTGACGGGCGTGTACCCAGTTACGGGCCTGCTCGAGTCTGTCGGCTCCCGCCCGTCGCAGGGCCATGTGGCCGGGGGTGTCGTCGACGTGGTGGGTGTCGTGCTGCGGCGCCACCGCGAGCACCAGGCGCAAGGGAAGCCGACGGCGGTGCGCCTCGTCGGCGGCCCAGGCGAGGGGCAGATGCCAGTCCCTGGCTGGGTCGATCCCGACGACGATGTCTCGGCCCTTGCGGCCGGTCATGGCCTGCTCCCGAAGTCGCTGCCCATCCGGGGAATGAGGAGGACGGGGCAGTGCGCGTGGTGCAGGACGCTGTGCGTGGCCCTGCCCAGGCTGCGGGTAATCCCGAGGGCGCCGGGGACCCGGCGGCCGCCCATGACGAGCAAGTCGGCGCGGCGGGAAGCCTCGACCAGGACGCCGGCCACGGAGATGCTCTTCTCGGCGTCGGCCCGCACCTCGAGGTCGGGGAACTCGTCGCGGACCGCGTCGGTGACGGCACGCAAGGCTTCCGCGTGCGTGGCCGCGATCTCGTCGACGTCGTCGAGCATGCTCACGACCAGGCCTACGGACTGCAGGATGTTCCAGACGTGCAGGAGTCGGAGCGATCCCTTGCGCAGTACGGCCTCGCACGCGGCGTAGCGGGCGTACAGGAGGTCGTGCTCGTCACGGATGGCGGCGAGGACGGTTCCGGTCTCCTTGGCCCCGTCGAGGCCCCGGACAATGACGACCGGGGTCATGGCGGCAGCCGCGACGTCCAGGCCGACCGAGCCGAGCATGAGCGAGTCGAATCCGCCGACGCCGCGATTGCCCACCACGATGGTGCCGTGCAGGGCACCGGCCCGGTGGAGGGTGCTGACGGCGTCGGCTCGGCTGAACTCCGTGCTCACGCGCAGACCTGGGTACTGGCCGGTAACAGCCTTCGCCGTTTCGTCCAGGAGTTCCCGGCCGTTGGCGCGGACCCGTTCGATGATCTCCGCCCACAGGTAGAGGGTCCTGCCGTCGGTGTCGGCCCCGTAGACGATGTGCAGGGGGCGGTCGCGGCGTACGGCCTCTGCTGCCGCCCACATGGCGGCCGTACGTGCCGCGTTCGAGCCGTCGACGCCAACAACCACTGAGCTCGTATCCGGGGTGCGGAAGGTGCTTTCCACGGTTCCTCCCAACCGATAAGCCGACGGGGGACACGACTCACGGTGGCACTGCCGACGCGCCCGGGCGAGGGCCGCCCGGGACCGCGATCGGGACCAAAGGTCCCCATCGTCCCGCGCGCCGCCGCTCCGCCCGAGGGCCATCGCCCTCCCGGCCTCTTCTTGTCCGTCCAGGGGCGGAGATCGCCGCGGGCGGGGTCGTGGAGCAGGGTGAGAGCGAGGTCGACGAGTCGATGGTGAAGTCGGCCGATGGCCGCTGCGCCCACCCGAGCTGCCTGCCCGGTCCCAGGGTGCCTCGCCCCAGACCGGTCCGACCAAGTTCACCAGGATCTTGCCCGAATGCCGCAGCGGTCACCGGCTACCCGATGCTCCCGTTAGAACTACCGGCCGAGTAGCAGACCCAGCCGTGAGCCGGAATGCAGGAGACGTCAGACTGTTCCAGTATGGGAGCCGGGTCGGACGTGTCGCTGTCCACGGAGGTGAATACGTTGATGCCACCCGGGCGGCGCCGGGCCAGTGGAGCTGGACGAGACCTTCGGCCGCACGGACCAGTTCCCGGGTGGGCCACGGGTACGTCATGCGCCGTTCCGGCCTATTCGGATGCCGGGCCGTACTCCCCTCGGGGTGAGGGCTGAAGACAGCAGCGCGTCCCTGGCCGACCGGTGGCCTCACGATCACCGTAATTGAGGCCCGAGCAGCCACAGCACCAGGCTGAGAACGGCCTCCGGCAGCCAGCGCGAGAGGACAGCGGGCATGGCAATGCCTCATCCGATCAACGGTCGGCACGATCGTCAGGACTCGAAGCTCTCCCAGGCCGCGGCCACGGTCGGGATTGACCTCAGCGCGTGGGATCAGGGCCCGGTCTCCTCAGGCTGCGGTGAGCGGGGCCGTGCCCAGCACGTGGTGCGCGAGGTATGGGCCGGCGCGGCCTCCAGGGCACCGCGATGAGTACGGCCGCGACTCCGTCCCCCTCCACAGCCGAGACTACCGACGATGCGGGGGGATCGGGGAGTGCCTCCGGACCGTCGATCCTCACCCTGACGATGAATCCCGCAATCGATCTCTGCTGGGAGGTCGATCGCCTGGAGGGCATCGGAAAGAACCGTGCGCGGGTCAGGTCGGTGGCCGTCGGGGGCGGAGGGATCAATGTCGCCCGTCATGTCGTACGGCTCGGAGGACGAGCCACCGCCTTCCACACCGCCGGAGGCGAGGTCGGCTTGCGCCTGAACCGACTGCTGGACGAAGAGGGCATCGACCACGTCGCCGTCGACATCGACGACGAAACCCGCGAAGCACTCGTGCTCTTCGAAACGCAATCGCGCCGCAGTTTCCACATCGTGCCGCCCGGCCCGCGCCTGCACCGGCGCGAGGGAGAGCGGTGCCTGGAGGTGCTGGAGCGGTTCGTGGCCAGCAGTCCCTCGTACGTCGTCGCCAGCGGCAGCCTGCCCGCCGGACTGCCGGACGACTTCTACGCGACCGTCGCCCGCCGGGTCAGGAGAGCCGGATCCCGGCTGATCCTCGACACCTCCGGGCCGGCGCTCCCGGCAGCGCTCGCCGAGGGCGTGTTCCTGTTCAGGTGCAACCGAACCGAGGCCGAGAGCCTGACCGGCCACCCCGTCAGCGGCTTCGACGACGCCCGATCCCTCAACGAACGCCTCCTCACCACGGGGGCCGCCGAGATCGCCGTCACCACCCTCGGAGCGCTGGGCGCGCTGTGCTCGACCGCGCACGGCCACACCGAACTCCACGCACCGCCGCTGCCCGGTGAGCCCCTGAGCGACGCCGGAGCAGGAGACAGCATGGTCGCCGCCCTCACCACGCGGCTGGCCGCCGGCGAGGACCCCGTCAGCGCCTGCGCGCTGGGGGTGGCCACGGCCGCCGCGGCGATGCTCACCCCCAGCACCGAACCGTTCGACGTGGAGGTGGCGCGGTCCCTGCGCTCGCAGGTGCGGACCGCCCGCCGCGGCTGAGCAGGGTCTCGCAGCCGGATCCCGGGACTACCCGAAGGGCACGACGGCGACCGGTGCGGCGCAGTGGTGGATCACGGCGTGCGCGACGTGACCGATGTGGGGCCCCATCGGTGCCGGGTGCCTGCGGCCGCCCGACCACCACGAGTTCCGCCCCCTCCGAGGCCTCCAGGAGCTGGACTGCGGCGGCTCCGATGACGGCTTCCTCGACAACTTGGACGTCCGGGTAGCTCCTGCGCAAGGGCCGGACCAGTTCTGCCAGAGCGGACGCGACGTGGCCGCCGACCGTCTCGCCGATGCCTGGATCGGCCACCAACGCGTACACGGACGGACCGGGCGGGGGCCAGCCGTGCACGACCCGAACGCTCACGCCCTGACGCGCCGCCTACAGGAACGCGAATGCGAGCACGGGAGTGTTCGGGTGTCGGAGGTCGGCGCCCATGACGATCTCGCCGACAGCCGGCTCGGGTCTCGTTTCCGCGGCCGCAGCGCCCGCCCGGTCGGCGCGTACGAGCACGACCGGCTGGTGGGAGCGGCGAACGACGGCCAGAGAAACAGACCCGGCCAGGAACCCCGCGAGCCCTCCGAGCCCGCGGGAGCCGAGCACCATGAGAACCGACTCGTCGGCGGCCGCACTCAGCAGGGAGCAGGCGCGAGCTCGCGCCTCTTCGGTCGTGACCTCCAGCCCCGGGTGGTCCCTGCGCAATTGCTCGGCCGTGTCGCGGAGCAGTCCCGTGGACCGCTCCGCATCGTAGGCGGCGATCGGGTAGGGAATCGCAGGCGCGACCGGCCACTCCTCCACCTGGACCACGTGCAGATGGGCCTCACGCCGTACGGCCTCGCGCGCGGCCCAGGCGGCCGCTGCGAAACTCTCGGAGGATCCGTCCAGACCCACTGTGACCTGGACCGTCATTTCGTACCTCCTCCCGGACGCGTCGGCCCGGAACGACCGGAAGCGTCCGAGCGAGCGCGGTCTCCAGCGTCGTGCTCCGACTTCGGTGGCGTGAGGGGCCGACTGGGCCAGAGAGCTGCCCGAAAGACCCATGCCCGAGGCCGACGGATAGCCCACCGTGGCAGCATCCACCGGAACCGGAGGTACGGCCATGACCGACACTGCACCGGAAAAGTCTGGTACCCGGCTTCCAGGAGATGCCCACCGGCTCGATGTCACCCACGTCGCGGGCGACGTCTACGTGGTCGACGTGCGCGGCCACCGCTTCCGTGTCGACCAGCCCACGGATGCGGGCGGCACGGACACCGCGCCCACGCCGACCGAGCTGTTCGCGGCCTCCTTGGCCACGTGCGTCGCCTTCTACGCGGGGCGCTACCTGCTCCGCCACGGTCTGTCGAGCGACGGCCTGGCCGTGCGGGCGGAGTTCGCCATGGCCACCGACCGACCCGCCCGGGTGGCCACCGTGCGCCTGGTGATCGTGCCGCCCCCGCAGATGCCCGAAACGCGGCGCGCGGGCCTTCTCGCCGTCGCCTCGCACTGCACCGTCCCTCCAGCAACCGCCGGAGATCGGCATCGACCTCGCGTCGTAGCCGCTGCTCAGCGCAAGACGCTGATCCTGTCGGCGCCTGGGGACCGAGCCGGGCAGCGAACACCTGACGCACCGAGCATCTCGGCCCCACACCGGTCAGGTTCTCCGACCGCTGGGGCGGCATGACCGAGCCAATCATCGAAGCCTCCACGGATGCCGGCACCGGCGCGACGGCGGAGCTGATCCGAGTCGCCGATGTCCAAGCGCTCGTCAATGTGAACGCCGGCGCTGGACGGGCTCAGGAACTTGCCGACTCCTGGAATCCTCCGCTCGTGGCCCTCGACGCCATGGGCTCGAGGGGAATCTGGCAGTTCACGAGCCGGCCTGAGGCCGCCTGCCACAACCTGATCGGGCCAGCAGTGGACACTTGCTTCCGGGCAGATCTGGAGGGACCGCTCTGGGCCGTGGCAGTGGCGGGCATCTACGACGCTCCAGACGAAGCTGCGTACCAAAGTCCCGTGATCCCCGCGCAGGACACTCTCCTCGGCGCCGCACAGAGCACCGGGGCCACGGCCCTACAGCAAGGCATGGCCGGCTTTCAGGAACACCAACGCTCAAGTCAAGCGTGCATGACGAGCTCCCGATCGTTGTCGTCCTTGCCCGGCCGGACTTTCTGCCCGACGTCCTGTGGTTTTGGAATGCTCGTGCTCTGCGCTTGCACGTACACACCGAGGTGCCCCTCTTGCTGTTTCCCGACGATGCACCAAAGAACTGGATCAACTTCGCGGGCGACATCCGGCTGTCACAGGTCCGCTCGGAGCTCCGCGTTCAACCGGACGTCGTCCTCATCAGTCGGAGCGTTGCGGAGGATGAGCTGCACGAAGCGGCACGTCAGGCCGGTCTCACGGGCCAGGAAGGCGGCGCTGAACCCGTCGGTCAGTGCGGGCAGGTGGCCACGAGGGAGGCGGGCAGGACGTCGACGAGGAAGGTGCCGGTGGGGCGAGCCGCCGACAGCCACACGAGGCCGGCGGCCAGGACGAGCAGGCCGCCCGCGATCAGCAGCTTGGGGCCGAAACGGCCGAGCAGTCGTGCGGTGACCGTGGTCATGAGCAGCATCAGCAAACCTGTCATGGGCAGCAGCGCCGCTCCGGAGGCGAAGGCGCCGTATCCGAGCACCTGCTGGAGGTAGAGGTTGAGGAAGTACCACATCGGGATCCGGGCTGCCCCGAGCAGGGCCATCGCCAGGTTGGAGACGCCCAGGCCGGGGGTGCGCCAGATGCCGAGCGGCACGAGCGGCGCCTTCGAGACCCGCTGGATCAGTACGAATACGGTCAGCAGCACCAGACCCGCGAGGAGTTCGACGAGGGTCGCGGCCGAGGTCCAGCCGGCTTCGGGGGGCGGACGACGGCGAAGACGGTGAGCGCGAGCCCGGCGGTGACGGCCGGGAGGAAGCCCGTGGCCAGCAAGGTGGCGACGCCGATGGGGACGTAGACGACGAAGACCCAGGGCCAGCTGGCCCACTCGGTGAACACCCCGCCCAGGAACACGCCCGCCGTACCGCCGGCCGGTGCGGCGGCGCCGTAGAGGGCGAGGGCCTTCCCGAGCTCCTTGGGGTCGTGCCCGAAGAGCATCACCAACAGGGTCATGGAGGCAGGTGCGATGAGCGCGCCGCCAACGCCCTGCACCGCACGACCTGCGACCTCCACCCAAGCGGTGGTCGCGGCCGCAGCGACCACGGAGCCGGCGATCAGGACGCTCCAGCCGACCACGAAGACCTTCCGGGCTCCGAGGAGGTCGGAGAGGCGGCCCCCCAGAAGGAGCAGTCCGCCGAAGGCAATGACGTAGGCGTTGAACACCCACTGCAGATCCCCTTGGGAGAAGCCCAGGTCGCGATGCATCTCCGGCAGCGCCACGCCGATGATCGACGTATCCGTGATCACCATGAACTGTGCGGCGGCGAGCACACCCAAGGCCCACCAGCGACGCGGATTGACGGTAGACATGACCGCTCCCACGAGAGAATTCAATACCCCCAGGGGTATCTACTGATGACGCGATCCGTATACCCCCCACGGATATTTCCCCAAGGGGCAGGAAATCCTGCCCGGCTTCGCACCGTGAGGAAGAGGCGCTTACGATGCCGCTATGGATCAGCAGGCGAGGCGCGCGGTGACGCCCCTCGGGCTGCGCTCCCACCTGCTGCTGGTCTTGGCCGTACTGGTCGGGCTCGTGGCCATGCACGGCCTGGGGCCGGGTGCTGTTCCGGCTTCCGCCGCCGCACCCGGGTGCGCGGCCGCCGACGAGACGGCCATCGGGCACGGCACTCCTGTCGCGGGCGAGCACGCAATGAAGCTCGACCCCGCGGTGCGTGCCGACGAGCCGGTCGGCGACGGCGGCAGCGGGCACGCCCAGCACGCGGATGCGACCTGCGCCGCCGCGGGCACGGCGGGCACCCCGGTCCTGGCCTCTCCGGCCGCCGCCTTGACCATCGTTACGGCCGCGCCGGTCCTCGATCTCGGAATCGACATGAGCAGTGCGGTTGGCGGACGCGCGCCACCGTCACTGAGCGAACTGCAACTCCTGCGCGTATAGGGCAGCCCGAGCTCTCGGACCAGCCCTTACCCCGGCACGCCCATCGCGCGCGCCTTCACCGCAGGAGTTGCACCACTATGACCACCAAGCGTTCCCTGATCCGTCGCGCCATCGCAGTGGCCGCGGCCGCCACCGCCGCCCTCGTCCTCGCTGCCTGCGGCGGGAACGGCGACAACGCCGGTTCGGCCCACAACGGCCACAGCACCGCCTCGCCGTCCGCGTCCGCCCCGGCACAGCAGGGCGACCACAACGCGGCCGACGTCACCTTCGCCCAGGGGATGATCCCCCACCACCGTCAGGCCATCGAGATGGCCGGCCTCGCCGCGACCCGCGCCGAGTCGGCCGAGGTGAAGAAGCTCGCCAGCGAGATCAAGAAGGCTCAGGACCCGGAGATCAAGACTCTGTCCGGCTGGCTGGCCTCCTGGGGCGAGCAGGTCCCGGCCGAGGGCCAAGGCCACGGCGGGCACGACATGTCCGGGATGATGTCGGCCGAGGAGATGAAGCAGCTGGATTCCTCGTCCGGCAAGGCGTTCGACACCGCCTTCCTCCAGATGATGGTCAAGCACCACGAGGGCGCGGTCGCCATGGCGAAGACCGAGCAGTCCGACGGGAAGTACGGGCCCGCCAAGGAGATGGCCGGAGCGATCATCACCTCCCAAGGCGCGGAGATCGCCCGGATGAACACCCTCCTCGGCGACAAGAGCTGACGCGATTCAGCACGCCTCGGTGCGGGCAGCCGGTGATGGCTGCCCGCACCCGCCTGCCTGTCTCTTCTCAATCGTTCTGGACCTCACACATGACCATCCGCTTCCGGATACCCGCGGTCGCTGTGGCGGTCGGCGCCTGCTGCTGACCGCCTGCTGGACCACAAGCCCCAAGGCCACCGCGCCCAAGGCCGACGATCCCGTCCCGGGAACCGGGCACCTCCACGGTCTCGGCGTGGACCCCGCCGACGGCACCCTCTACGCCGCGGGACATCTCGGCGTCTTCCGCCTCGGCCCCACCGGCGCCGTACGGATCGCCGACCGCTATCAGGACACGATGGGCTTCACCGTCACCGGCCCGCGCACCTTCCTCGCCAGCGGCCACCCCTCCCCCACCACCCCACCGCGACCTCACCTCATCTGGGCCTGATCCGCAGCACGGACGCCGGCCAGACCTGGAGCACCGTCTCCGCCGGAGGGGAGGCCGACTTTCATTCACTCCAGCAGGCCGGCCCGGTCCTCTACGGCCTCGGCAGCCAGACCTCGCAGATCTGGGCCGGCAAGGATGGCGGCGCGACCTGGGAACGGCGCGCGAAGATCCCGGGCGGTGACCTCGCCGCCCACGCAGGGGCGGCTCAGGAGGTGTGGGCGACCACCCGCGACGGACTGCTGCACAGCACCGACGGCGGTGCCACCTTCGAGCCGGTCCCCGGCGCGCCGGCCCTGGCCGCCGTAGAGCGGCCCGCCCCGGACCAGCTGATCGCCCTCGCTGCCGACGGCAAGGTCGTGGCCAGCGGCGACGGCAGGTCCTGGAGCGAACGCGGCCGCCTCCCGGGCGGTGTACAGCCCGCGGTACTGACCGCGGCAAGCCCCGCCCACCTGCTGGCCGCCGACACGAACGACGCCGTCTACGAGTCCAAGGACGGCGGACGCACGTGGAATGCCGTGCACCAACCGGGCCCTACGAACCCAGGGCACTGACTTGCCCGGAGTCAGCCGCAAGATCACCTATCGGAGTGAAGCCTGCGGGGACCGCCCCGCAGGCGGGTACGGGGCCGTGGATAGGATCGCTACGTGAGCACCGCCCGGCCCCGCACCTCCACGTTGCGGACCCGCGTCCTCGCGGGCCCGCGATGCGTGCTGCTGGTGGCCCTGCTGGTGTTCGCCTTCCTCTACTCGCACGGCGTCAGCCTCGACGGGGTCCGCGGCCACACCGACACGGCCGTCGGCGTCCTCACGTCCACCACGGATCCGGCGCTCGCCGAGAGCACCCCGGACGGCCATCACGGCGAGGGGCACGGCGCGGCCCACACCGCCGAGGAGTGCGCCACCAGCACGCCGCAGCAGCCTCCGACGCTGATCCCTCCCGCTGAGCACGCCCTGACGCCGATCCTGCCGGCGGCACCCGCTGCGTCCCCGGACCGGTATCACGGTCCCGCTCCTGCCCTGGGCGGCTCGCGACCGCCAGGCACGACAGCGATCCTGCGCATCTAGACCACCCTGGCTCCCGGCGCCTCCATAGGCCGTCGGTGAGCTCATGCTGCCCGCACATACGTAACTCTGCCCGCCCCGAACCGGGGCCGGGCCCGGTGCAGCCTGCCCTCCGGCATCCGCTCCTGCCGCTACGGCGACGCGACCGTCGCAGGCTCGGCCCGGGCTGCACCCGTACGCCTGCAAGGAGTCCCATGACGCCCACCCAGCTGGCCGACCGCGCCCCGGCCGTGCCCGTCCCCGCACCCCGGTCGGCCGGCCGCAGCAAGATCCGCGAAGCCCGCTCCCGACTCAAAAGGCTCCTGGCCCGCTACCTCGGATACGTGGGCTACTTCGTCGGCGCCGGGCTGATCAGCGGCGCCGTCGTCCACCATCCCCTGGACCCCGCCCGCTACACCCGCATCGCCCTCTACGGCGTCCTCGTCTTCCTCGCCGCGACCGCCCTCAACGAGTTCCTGCTCACCCGCCGCAAGGCGACGTTCAAGCAGGTGGCGGGCATCATGGGCGCCTCCCTGCTGCTCTCCTTCGGTATCGGCATGCTCAGCGGCGGCCTCCAGCACTTCGAGGACTTCCCCACCCGCGCCGCCACCCTCATCCCCGCAGGCATCCTGCTCTCCTTCATCGCCTTCGTGATCAAAGACGAGGACGCCTCCTGGCGACGCATCTTCGGCCTGACCGGACTCGCCATCCTCCTCACAGCCGTCGCCGCCTTCGCCGGCCTGCGCTACGTCGCGTCCTCCATCGCCCCGGAATCAGGCGGGCACAGCCACGGCACCGGCACCGGCGCCGGCGAGAGCGAGACCCACCACGAGGAACCGACCGTGACCGGCAGCACGCAGCCGACCCCGCAGTCCAAGCCGACGGCTCCGGCCCGCACGGCTCCCGCCACTCCCCCGACTGAGCAGCCCCAGGACGACGGACACGCGCACGGGCACTGACTCCGCGGTCACTCCATCGGCGGCTGCTCGGCACCACCCAGCAGTACGGCCAGCAGCCGCCCGATGATCGTTTCCGGCTCCTCACCGCCGCCGGGAACGCGTGTCATCAGCAGGTGATGCATCGTGCCGACCAGTGCCAGCGCGATGGTGGCGGTGTCGGCGTCCGAGGCCATCCGGCCGCCACCCTGCTCCGCCTGCAGGTAGGCGGTGAAAGCGTGCTGGATCACGTCGAACGCAGGCGCTCCGGACTGGAAGCCTTCCCTGGTGCGCAGCGCGGCCGCCGGGCGCGTCAGCGCCAGGCCCACCACCGCTGGAGGCAGAGCATCGAGCAAGGCGAGGACGACGCTCTGGAGATTCCCCGCGACCGTGGCCTGCCCCACCTTCTCGTCCAGCGCCTCGGCTTGGCGGGCGCTGCGCGCGAACCGGTCCAGGACCAGTTCGGCGACGAACTCGTCCAGGCCGGCAAAGTGGGTGTGCAGGACGCCCTTGCCGCAGTCTGCCTCAGCGGTGACGGCCCGGCTCGTGAGGCCCGCCGCACCGTCACGGGCCACTACGCGCTCCGCCGCCGCGAACAACCGCTCGCGCAGGTCCGGAATCGCCACTCCACGAGGTGACACAACAGCCCCTTTCATCAAGCCCGTTGCAAGTATGGGCGAACGCCCATACTGTTTGGGCACTTGCCCATACTAGAGCCGGGGCGCCGCGCTGCGCCCCGGCGGGACGGAGTTCACCCATGGCTCGATTCGCCAACACCGCACAGGCCGAGGCGTGGAACGGTTACGAGGGCGAGCAGTGGGCCCGCAGCCAGGAGCGCTGGGACGCCATCAACAACGGCTTCAACCAGCCCCTCCTGGACGCCGCAGCCATCACGGAAAGCGATCACGTGCTGGACATCGGCTGCGGGGCCGGGCGCAGCACCCTCCTCGCGGCCCAGCGCGCCGTCCGGGGCCGGGCGCTCGGGCTGGACCTGTCCGGCCCCATGCTGGAGCGGGCCCGCGAGTGCGCCCAGCGCGAAGGGGTGGAGAACGTCTCCTTCGTGCAAGGCGACGCCCAGGTCCACGCTTTCGATGCTGAGGGATTCGACGCGGTCATCAGCCGGTACGGCATGACCTTCTTCACCGACCCCGTCGCCGCGTTCGCCAACCTCCACCGCGCACTGCGGCCCGGCGGCCGACTGGCCTTCATCTGCGCCGCCGAAGCCGAAGCCAACGAGTGGCTTGAGGCGCTGGCCTCACTGGAGGGCATCCTGCCGCTCGGCGGCTTCGGCAAGCCCGGCGGCCCCGGCATGTTCTCACTCACCGACCCCGAGCACATCCGCACCCTGGTCACCGCGGGCGGGTTCGGCGAAGTCGACGTGCAGCGGCTCGAGGTGCCGGGAAACTGGGGCGCCGACGCGGCCGACGCCGCGGCGTTCCTGCTGGACTCCGGCCCGGGACGCCATCTACTCAGCCAGGTCACCCCGCCGCAGCAGGCGGAGGCGCGCCAGGCACTGACGGATACCCTGCACCGTCACGAGGCAGAGGGATCGGTGTGGCTGCGCAGCAGCTCCTGGCTGGTCACTGCCATGCACAACGGGGCTGGACGAAGCTGACAGCCTCCCGTACGGGGCCGCTGCCGCTCAGGAGCGGACCATGCGGGCGATGGCCTGGGGGGCTTCGGCGACCTGGCCCTTGGCCTGGTCCCCGCCGTCGGCGATCGCGTCGGCCACACAGGACTGGATGTGGTCCTCCAGCATGGTGAGCCCGAAGGACTGCAGTGCCTTGGTGGTGGCGCCGACCTGGGTGAGGACGTCGGTGTATTAGGCGTCCTCCTCGACCAGGCGTTGCAGGCCGCGGACCTGACCCTCGATGCGGCGCAGCCGCTTGAGGGCATCGTCCTTGTGGGCCGCGTAACCGTGCATGGCGATCCCTTCCCGACGAGCAAGCAATTGCCCCTGGGGGATCCGAGATAACGATGAGCCCGCGCAATGTGTTCCGCCGGCGGCACGCGTACCCAGGGTCAGATCGCCGGCCTCGAGGGCGGCGGCGGTGCCGGTCCCCATGGTTTCTGCGGGCTCCATACGCGAAAACGTGGCAACGGAGGCGGGTGACACATCCCGGGGCATGGCACTGGCCGCCTGCGTCGGGATCCACCTCTCCCGGCGCATGGCACGCTCGGCAGACACCGCCAGGAAGTGGCGGCTGTTCCTGCAGTTCCAGACCGGCGGCAAACTCCACACCGCCACCCTCACCCTGACCGTCGGCTGACACGATGCGGGCGTCGCCCAACGGCGACGCCCGCATCGCGGCGCACGTCCGTGGACACCGGAGCCGCGCCGCGAACCTCACGCTTCCAAGTCGCCTGAGCGGAGATGACCCGCAGGTTGAACTGGCTCGCGCCACAGCCCCGGTGAAGGGGGCGTGGGTGGTGGCGTCTGTACGCAGCATGGAGCGTCCAGTAGCCAGTCGCGCTCAGGTGCCGTGGCGCTCGGCCGGTGCACATATGGCTTGGGCGATGAGGATCGCCACGTCGTCGTGATCGTCGGGGTGTCACAGTGAGTTCAAGAGCCACTGGCAGGTGTCGTCCAGGGGGCGGTGCGGTCCGTCAAGGGTGTCCAGGAGGGTGTTCAGGCGCTCGTCGATGGGGTGGCGGCGTGTTTCGACCAGGCCGTCGGTGTAGAGGACGAGCCGGTCGCCGGGGCCCAGGTCGAAGGCGGTGGTGTGGAAGGGGACGCCGCCGACGCCGAGGGGTGCGCCGGTGGGCAGGTCGAGCAGGCGGGGACGCCGGCCGACTGCGGCGAGGACGGGTGGCAGGTGTCCGGCGTTGGCGATGCGGCACCGGTGGTCGTGGGGGTCGTAGACGGCGTAGATGCAGGTGGCTATGTAGTGCTCGAGACCGCAGGTGATCTTGTCGAGGTGTTGAAGCACCTGGTCGGGTTCCAGATTGAGGTCGGTGAAGGCACAGGTAGCGGTGCGCAGGCGGCCCATGGTGGCGGCGGCGTCGATGCCGTTGCCCATGACGTCCCCGACCACCAGGGCGGTCTTGTCGCCGGTCAGGGGAATGACGTCGTACCAGTCGCCTCCGACCTCGCTGGTCGCCTGGGCGGGCTGATAGAGGGAAGCGACGGTAAGGCCCGTGAGCGGAGGTGGGTGGCCCGGCAGGAGGCTGCGCTGGAGGGTCTCTGCGGTGTTGCGGACGCTCTGGTGCCAGCGGGCGTTGTCGATGGCTACGGCGGCCCGGGCTGCGATCTCCCCGGCGAGCAGGACGTCGTCCTCATCGAAGGGCAGGGGGTTTCGGGCGCGCAGCAGGTCGAATGCGCCGAGGACCTCGTTGCGCGCGATCAGCGGCACGGCCAGATAGGAGTGCACGCCGGCCTGCGCAAAGGCAGCAGCGGCGTCGGCATCTCGGGCGATGTGGGTGAGGTCGTCGCCGCTGGCGTGGGCCACGACGACGGGCGCTCCGGTGTGTACGCAGCGGGTGATCAGCCGGTCCGCGCCGTACGCCGCCAGGTTCCCGGCCGGCAGCGAGGCCGTAATCGCGGGTGTCGGGTAGGCGGCGGCCACGGCGAGGGCCCGGAACGTTTCCGGGCCCAGGGCGCGGGATGGGGTGGCGCGGCGGAAGGCGAGGACGTCGTCGAGGACGTCGACGGCCGCGACGTCGGCCAGGTCGGGCACGGCGACGTGGACCAGCTCCTGCGCGGTGCGCTCCACCTCCAGGCTGGTGCCGACACGGGCGGAGGCGTCGGCGATCACCGCGAGCCGGCGCCGGGCCCGGTCGGCTTCGGTGGTTGCCTGGTGGCGTTCGCTGTCGTCGACCAGCGAGTTCGCCACGCCGATCACCCGCCCGCTGGCGCCATCGATGAGGAAGTAGGACACCGACCAGGCG
>NZ_JBSGXU010000035.1:0-55574 GCF_053610205.1 Streptomyces sp. NPDC054932
GGCCCTCGTGCGGGGCACCGCCCCACCCATTGAAGCCCCGCCGGCGATTGAGGCGCCCACCCGGGCAGGGGCAGGCCCGCGCAGCAGAGGCACCGCCGAGCACCCCGCAGGGGACGGGGCAGGCCCGCGCAGCAGAGGCACCGGAGGGCTACCGTCGGATCATGGTTGAGATTCCGGACGGGTTGGTCGAGGCGCAGGTCGGGTTCAACGGTGACGCGGGGCGGGAGTTCATCGCCGCGTTGCCCGCGCGGGCCGCACGTTTCCTGGAGCAGTGGGAGTTGCGGCGCACCGGGCCGGTGATGCACGGGATGACGGCCCTGGTGCTGCCGGTCGAGCGGGCCGACGGGAGCGGCGCCGTGCTGAAGCTGGTGTCGGTGGACGAGGAGAGCGCGGGGGAGCCGGTCGCGCTGCGCGCGTGGGCCGGGGAGGGCTGCGTACGGCTGCTGGAGCACGACGCGGACACGGGCGCCCTGCTGCTGGAGCGGCTGGACGAGGGCCGGAGCCTGTCGGCGCTCGCGGAGCGGGACGCGCGGGCGGCGGTCGCGGTGGTCGGGGGGCTGCTGGCGCGGCTGACGGCGGTGCCGGCCCCGGCCGGGCTGCGCGGGCTCGGCGAGATCGCGGCCGGGATGCTGGACGAGGTGCCGCGGGCGCTCGGGCAGCTGGTGGAGGAGCGGGACCGGCGGCTGCTGAGGGACTGCGCGGCGGCGGTCGCGGAGGTCGTGGGGGAGCCGGGGGACCGGCTGCTGCACTGGGACCTGCACTACGACAACGTGCTGGCGGGCGGCCGGGAGCCGTGGCTGGCGATCGACCCGAAGCCGCTGGTGGGGGATCCGGGGTTCGATCTGCTGCCGGCGATCACCAACAACTTCCGGGCCGGGGACGTGCGGTGGCGGTTCGACCTGCTGACGGAGGCGGTGGGGCTGGAGCGGGACCGGGCGCGGGCCTGGACGCTGGGGCGGGTGCTCCAGAATTGCCTGTGGGACGTGGAGGACGGTGAAGAGCGCCTGGACGAGGACCAGTTGACGGTCGCGGAGGTCCTGTTGGAGCGCTGAGCGCCGTTCTAGGCTGCCCGCATGATCCGTAGCGCTGAAGTCACCGACGTCCCCGTCATCCACGCGATGATCCGCGAGCTCGCGGAGTACGAGAAGGTGCCGCACGAGGCGCGGGCCACCGAGGAGCAGTTGCGGGAGGCGCTGTTCGGGGCGCGCCCGGCGGTGTTCGCGCACGTCGCGGAGGCGGAGGGCGGGGAGGTCGTCGGCTTCGCGGTGTGGTTCCTCTCCTTCTCGACGTGGCGCGGGGTGCACGGGATCTATCTGGAGGACCTGTACGTACGGCCGGGGGTGCGCGGCGGCGGTCACGGCAAGGCGCTGCTGCGGGAGTTGGCGCGGACGTGCGTGGAGCGGGGCTACGAGCGGCTGGAGTGGTCGGTCCTGAAGTGGAACGCGCCGACGATCGCCTTCTACGAGGGCCTGGGCGCGCGGCCGCAGGAGGAGTGGTCGGTGTACCGGCTGACGGACGGGCCGCTGGCCGAGCTGGGGGCTCCGTAGGCCGGTTCAGGGTTCCAGGACGACTTTGCCGGTGGTGGCGCGGGTTTCCAGGGCGCGATGGGCGGCGGCGGCCTCGGCGAGCGGGTAGCGGGTCAGGGCCGGGCGCAGTCGGCCCGCGGCGGCCTCGGCGAGGGCGCGGGTCTCCAGGACGCGCAGCGGGTCGGGGGCGCCGACCTGCTGGAGCATGGCGGGGCCGAGGACGGACCGGGTGGTGATGGAGCGGGCGGTGAGGTCGGCGCGCTCGGCGTCGGTGAGGTCGAGGGGGCCGCCGGACCAGCCGAAGACGAGGTGCCGGGCGCCGGGGGCGAGCAGGCCGAGGGCGGTGCGGGCGGTTTCGCCGCCGACGGAGTCGAAGAGGACGGTGGCGCCGCCGGGGTGGTGGGCGCGTACGGCGTCGGGCCAGCCGGGGTCGGTGTAGTCGAGGGCGAGGTGGGCGCCGTTGGCGGTGGCCAGGGCGGTCTTGGCGGGGCCGCCGGCGAGGGCGATGACGGTGGCGCCGGCGTTGACCGCGTACTGGACGAGCAGGGTGCCGATGCCGCCCGCGGCGGCGGGCACCAGGGCGACGGAGTCCGGGCCGAGGTCGGCGAACTGCAGGATCCCGAGGGTGGTGCGGCCGGTGCCGATCATGGCGACGGCCTCGGCGGGGTCGAGGCCGGGCGGTACGGGGTGCAGGCGGTCGGCGTCGGCGACGGCGTACTCGGCGTAGCCGCCGGGGGCGAAGCCGAGGTGGACGACGACGGTGCGGCCGAGCCAGGCGGGGTCGGTGCCGGGGCCGAGGGCGTCGACGGTGCCGGCGACCTCGCGGCCGGGGACGGTGGGGAGCTCGGGGAGCGGGGCGGGCGGGCCCTGGATGCCCTGGCGGAGGCTGGTGTCGAGGAGGTGGACGCCGGCGGCGGCGACGGCGATGCGGACCTGGCCGGGGGCGGGGACGGGGGTGTCCGTGGGCTCGTAGGAGAGGTTCTCGGCGGGGCCGAAGGCGTGGAGGCGGACGGCTCGCATGGTGGTGTCGGTGGGCATGGGGTCAGGTTGCGACCTCACGCGTGGTTGAGGTCAAGGGCGGGGTGTTGTCGGTGGGGTGGTCCACGATGGGGGCATGGCGCGCAAAGGACAGCAGGGGCAGACGGTGAAGGCGGCGCGGCGGCCGGAGCTGCGGCTGCCGGAGCTCACGGTCTGGGAGGGGGGTGAGCTGGAGCCGGACGGGGACTACGACGGCCTGGAGCTCGCGGACCTGGACCTGGCGGGGCAGGAGGGGATCGGGGCCCGGTTCATGGACTGTGCGGTGCGGCGGTGCGCGCTGGACGAGGCGGGGCTGGCGAAGGCCCGGTTCCTGGACTCGGTGCTGGAGGGTGTCCGGGGAGTGGGGACGGACCTGTCGGGGGCCTCGCTGCGGGACGTGGAGCTGGTGGACGCCCGGCTGGGCGGGGTGCAGTTGCACGGGGCCGTGCTGGAGCGGGTGGTGGTCCGCGGGGGCAAGATCGACTACCTGAACCTGCGGAAGGCGCGGCTCAAGGACGTGGTCTTCGAGGGGTGCGTGCTGGTGGAGCCGGACTTCGGGGGAGCGGTGCTGGAGCGGGTGGAGTTCCGGGACTGCGCGCTGCGGGGGGTGGATTTCAGCGGGGTGCGGATGGCGGACGTGGACCTGCGGGAGGCCTCGGTGCTGGAGATCGCGCGGGGCGTGGATGCGCTGGCGGGGGCGGTGATCAGCCCGGGGCAGCTGTTCGACCTGGCTCCGGCGCTGGCCGCGCAGCTGGGGGTCCGGGTGGTGGCGTAGAGGGCTGCCGGGTCATCGCGGCGCGCACCGGTCCGGGCGCTCGTCACCCCATGCCGGCGGGCCGGTGGGGATCGAGTGCCGGGGCGGGGCCCAGGTCGAAGGCGCAGATCTCCATTCCCGCGAACGAGGTGCGGTCCTGGTCGAGTTGGAGCCACACGCGCGGTGCTTCCTCGTCGTCGAGATGGATCCAGGCGCTGTCGGCGCGGGTCGCGGGAGCGGTTCGGAGGTAGGTGCAGGCAGGGCCGCACGTGCACCATCCGTGGAAGCGCAACCGCGCCAGAGCCTGCGCAAGGGCGGGCTCGCCCTCCTCGACCAGCGCGGCATCGAGGAACGAGACCAGCGCGGGGTAGACGTCCGCCGGCAGTGGGGGCTCGGTCGCATTCACCCGGCCAGGCTATCGGCCGGGGCGCCGGTGGGCGGGTGCGGCGAATGGCCGAGCGTCCGGCACCCGGACAGGCCGTTCGCCGGGCGATGCGCCTAACGTCGCTGGCAGACACATCGGTGCACGAGGTCTGTGGAGGTGTCATGTTCCATCGGGGCCGCCGGCTGGCGGGCGCCTGTGCAAGTACGGTCGCCGTCGGCCTGCTCGTCATCGGGGGCGTTCTCGCCACGCCGCCGTCGCGGGAGGGTTCGGGCGGCAGCGCAGGGACCGAGGCCGCCGAGGTCGCGGTCGGCGCCTACCTCCACTACGGCTCGCCCGGGGTCGAGCGGATGCAGGAACTCTCGCGCTGGCTCGGCGGTACCGAGCTGCGCGCCGGGCACACCTATCTGCCCGGCGACACCTGGCCGAACATCGAGGGGGAACCGGATTCCCTGCGCACCTGGGCACGGTGGCGCCAGGAGAAGGCCGATCGGCTGTTCGTGCTGAACGTGCCCATGCAGGAGCACAACGAGGCCCGTGTTCCCGACGACCGGGTCGCCGAGCTGATCCGCTCCGGCGCGCAGGGTGCGAACGACCACCACTTCCGGCGGCTGGCGATGCGTCTGGTCGATCTCGGGGTGCCGGACACGGTGATCGTGCTCGGCTGGGAGATGAACGGCTTCGACTACACCCACCGGTGCAGTCCCGATCCGCAGAACTGGAAGACGTACTGGCGGCGCATCGTGGCCGCCATGCGTTCGGTGGAGGGGCAGCGGTTCCGTTTCGACTACGCCCCCAACCGCGGGAGTGACGCGATCGCCTGGACCAGCTGCTACCCCGGCGACGACGTGGTCGACATCGTCGGCATGGACTCCTACGACCAGGAGCCCGGCCGTACCTTCGCCGAGCAGGTCACCCAGCCGTACGGACTCCAGCAACAGGTCGACTTCGCGAAGGCGCACGGCAAGCAGATCTCGTACCCGGAATGGGGGCTGTTCCGGCACGGTGACAACGCCGACTACGTGCGGGGCATGCTGGCATGGTTCGCCGAGCACCAGCCGCTCTACCAGAGCATCACCGACTACTGCCCGCACGGCGTGTGGCAGTGCGGGCAGAACCCGCGCTCCACCCAGGTGTTCCGGGAGTTCCTGTCCGCCGGGCAGGGCGGCGCCGACCGGACGGCCGTCTTCGACTGGAGGGACGGCAGGCTGCCGTCCCGTCGGGTCACCCCCTAGCCCGTGTCGATCAGGCCGGGACGCGGGGGAAGCGGGCCTGGAGGGTCCAGATGGCCGGATTGTCGGCGAGGCCCTCGTGCATGTCGATGAGGTCCGCGATGAGGTCGTGCAGGAAGTCGCGGGCCTCGCGGCGCAGCAGGCGGTGGCTGAAGGTCAGCGGCGCCTCCTCGGCCGGCATCCAGTCGGCCTCGACGTCGACCCAGCCGAAGCGGCGTTCGAAGAGCATCCGGTCCGTGGACTCGGTGAAGTCGAGCTCGGCGTACTGCCGGTTGGCGGAGCGGTTGCCGCGGGGGTCCTTGTCGAGCGCTTCGACGATGTCGCACAGCGCCCAGGCGAAGTCCAGTACGGGCACCCATCCCCAGGCTGTGGACACTTCCCGGTCCGCGTTGGTGTCGGCGAGGTAGACGTCCCCGCAGAAGAGGTCGTGCCGCAGGGTGTGGACGTCCGCCGAGCGGTAGTCGGTCTGCGGGGGGTCCGGGAAACGCCGGGAGAGGGAGTAGCCGATGTCGAGCACGTACCCGATGGTGTCACGGGTACCGGGCGCCGCTCACCTCCGGTGTCAGGACGGCAGGAGGCGCTGTTCCTTGGCCACCGAGACCGCGCCGGCGCGGGTGTCGACGCCGAGCTTGTCGTAGATGCGGCCCAGGTGGGTCTTGACCGTGGCTTCGCTGATGAACAGGGCGCGGGCGATGTCCCGGTTGCCGAGGCCGCGGGCCAGCTGGCCGAGGATGTCCAGTTCGCGGTCGGTGAGGGTGGGGCGGGTGCCGCGCATGTGGGCCATGACCCGGCTGGCGACCGGCGCGGACAGGGTGGTGCGGCCCTGGGCGGCCGAGTGGATGGCGGCGAAGAGCTCTTCGGGCCGTTCGGCCTTGAGGAGGTAGCCGGTGGCGCCCGCGCCGATGGCCCGGGTGATGTCCGCGTCGGTGTCGTAGGTGGTGAGGACCAGGACGTGCGGGGGCCGGGGGAGCGCGGTGATGCGGCGGGTGGCTTCGACGCCGTCGATGCCCTCGCCGAGCTGCAGGTCCATGAGGACCACGTCGGGGTGGAGCTTCGCGGCGAGGGCGACGGCCTCCTCACCGCTGCCGGCCTCGCCGAGGACCTCGATGTCCGGTTCGCTGCCGAGCAGGGCCAGGAGTCCGGCGCGGACCACCACGTGGTCGTCGCAGAGGAGGATCGTCGTCATGGGGCCGGCTCCAGGGGGATGGCCGCGGAGAGGACGGTGCCCTCGCCCGGCGTGGATTCGATCGTCAGGGTGCCGCCGAGCTGGCGGACGCGGGCCCGCATGGCCGGGAGCCCGTGTCCGCGTCCGTCGGCGTCGGTGCGGGGCCCGGTGAAGCCGTGGCCGTCGTCGGCGATGTCCAGGACGACCTGATCGCCCAGGAAGCTCAGGGTGAGCGCGGCCGTACGGGCGCCGGAGTGCTCGCGGACGTTGGCGAGTGCCCCCTGGGCTATGCGCAGCAGGCCGGACTGGATGCGGTCCGGGAGCGGGGCCGGGGTGCCTTCGAGGTGGAAGCGGACCTGGATGTCGGGACCGGCGTCCAGGGAGCGCAGGGCCTCGGCGAGGCCGGCGCCGTCCGCGAGCTCGGACGGGGCCAGGTCGTGGACGAGCCGGCGGGCCTCGGCGAGACCGTGTGCGGCGATGTCGGTGGCGGTACGGACGTGCGCGCGGGCGGTGGCCGGGTCGCTGTCCCAGGTGCGGTCCGCGGCCTGGAGCAGCATCTGCTGGCTGGACAGGTTCTGGGCGAGGGTGTCGTGGATCTCCATGGACAGCCGCTGCCGTTCGGCGAGGGTGCCTTCGCGGCGCTCGGTGGCGGCGAGCTCGCGGCGGGTGCGGATCAGGTCGTCGATCAGTGTCCGCTGGGCCCGGGCCTGGCGTTCCATGTGGACGAAGACGGCGGTGGCGAGGGCGGCGACGGCGGGCGGGGCCAGCAGCAGATTGGGGTCGAAGGACTTGGCCAGCTGGAGCTGGGCGGTCACCACGAAGCCGGTGAGGAGGGCCACGAGCACGATCGCGGCGCGCGGCGGGAGGGTGCGCAGGGCGGTGAAGAACAGCGGTACGGCGCACCAGGCGAAGCTGGGCGCGAGGACGACCAGGACCATCCAGGTGGTGACGACCAGGCCGAGCCACAGGAGCCGCCGGGCGGTGGGGGCGGCGCCGAGCGCGGGGCCGAGTACGTAGAGCAGGGCCAGGGTGATGCTGAGGGCGATGATCCACGGCGTGCGGGCCTCGCCGGGGTGGCGCAGCAGGAAGCGGACCACGGAGGCGCCGAGGAGCAGGAAGAACGCGGTGTGCGCGACCGTCGCCAGGGTGCGGGTGTCGTCGCGCGGCGGGGCGGGTTTCACGGGGTGCTCCTCGGTCGGGGCATGCGTCCATTGTGGGCTGGGGCGCCGCTGCCGGTTGCCTGCGGCGCCGGGGCGGTGGGGCGGCCGGGCGGTGGTGTCGGCAGGTGCGGCGCCGCTGCAGGGGCTCCGCCCCGGACCCCGCGCCTCAATCGCCGACGGGGCTGATTCGGCGCCGGGGCGCGGATCCGACCAGGAAATCCCGCGCCGGAGGCGAAGCGCATCGACCGATCGGTTGACCCCCGGGTCAACCGGTGCGGTGGGCGGGGCGAGCCGGTACGGGGACGGGCCGGCGGGGGTTGCGGCCACAGGCTTGGAGCAGTGAAGGAGCCGGTCCGACCGGCCCGGACCGCCCGACCCGTAGCCGTCACCGCGGCACCGTTCTCAGGAGCAGAGATGAAGACCCGCACCCGCGTTCTCACCGGTACCGCCCTCGCCGTCGCCCTGGGCGCCGGAGCCTTCGGCGCCGTGAGCGCCAGCGCGACCCCCGCCGCCGAGACCGCCCAGGTGTCCGTGGCCGGGAAGAAGGACGGCCCGGTCGACAAGAACTTCACCACGACGACGCACCTCACCGTCGACGCCGCGACCCGCGCCGCCCAGGCCGCGCTGAAGGCCGCCGAGTCCGAGAACCAGAAGGTGACCGTCGCCGTCGTCGACCGCAACGGCAACACCATCGTCACCCTGCGCGGCGACGGCGCGGGCCCGCAGTCCTACGAGTCGGCGCAGCGCAAGGCATTCACCGCCGTCTCCTGGAACGCCCCGACCTCGGTGCTCGTGGGCCGGCTCGCCCAGGCCCCGAACCTGAAGGACATCCCCGGCACCCTCTTCCTCGGTGGCGGCACCCCGGTCCAGGCGAACGGCGCGCCCGTCGCGGGCATCGGTGTGGCCGGCGCCCCGAGCGGTGACCTGGACGAGAAGTTCGCCAAGGCGGGCGTGGACGCGCTCGGCAAGTAGTCAGGGAAGCCCCCCGCCTAGGATCGAGTGCGTGGAACACCGTGCTCTCTCCCGCCTCGCCGCCCCTGCCGTCGCCGCCCTGCTCGCCCTCACCACGGGGTGCACGGGCGACACGGTGCAGGGGCGGCCGGGTGCGTCGGGGCTGCGCGATCCGTATTTCCCCCGGGCCGGGAACGGCGGCTACCAGGTCGATCACTACGCGCTGGACCTGGACTACGACCCCGCCGACGGAAAGCTGCACGGCACCGCGGTGATCACCGCCCGCGCCGAGCAGGGGCTCAGCTCCTTCAACCTGGACTTCAGCGGTCTGAACGTCGAGGGCGTGACCGTCCAGGGCGCGGGGGCCCGGTACAACCGGACCGGCAGTGAGCTGACCGTGCGTCCGGCCGAGGACCTGGAGAAGGGCGAGGTCTTCCGTACGGTGGTCGACTACAGCGGGAAGCCGAAGCCCCTCGTGGACCC
Organism: Streptomyces sp. NPDC054932; assembly: GCF_053610205.1. Taxonomy (NCBI): domain Bacteria; kingdom Bacillati; phylum Actinomycetota; class Actinomycetes; order Kitasatosporales; family Streptomycetaceae; genus Streptomyces; species Streptomyces sp. NPDC054932. The sequence continues at coordinate 8,671 of NZ_JBSGXU010000035.1, forward strand.
GGACGGCTCCAAGGAGGGCTGGATCTCCACTGAGGGCGGCGCGGTCGCCGTCGGTGAGCCGATCGGTTCGATGACCTGGTTCCCCGGCAACCACCACCCCAGCGACAAGGCCGCCTACGACATCACCCTCACCGTCCCGCGCGGCTACGAGGCCGTGTCGAACGGCGAGCTGCGTTCGCGTACCGAGGAGGCGGACGGGCGGACCGCCTTCGCGTGGCACAGCGCGGAGCCGATGGCGAGCTATCTGGCGACCGCCGCGATCGGGCGGTACGCGGTGACGACCGGGCGGACGCCCTCGGGGACCGCCCTCTACACGGCCGTCGCGCCCGGGGAGCCGGCCGCGAGTACGGGTCCGCTCGCGCGGCTGCCCGAGATGGTGGATTGGGGCAACGGCCGGTTCGGCCCGTACCCGTTCTCCGCGGCGGGTGCGATCGTGGTGCCCGCCGGGAGCCTCGGCTACGCGCTGGAGACCCAGGGCCGGCCCGTCTTCCCCGGAACGCCCACGGAGGAGGAGCTCGTCGTGCACGAGCTCGCGCACCAGTGGTTCGGCAACTCGGTGTCGCCGAAGTCCTGGAAGGACATGTGGCTCAACGAGGGCTTCGCGACCTACGCCGAGTGGCTGTGGGCCGAGGACCACAACGGGCCCACGGCGCAGGAGTACTTCGACGCCTTCGTGGACGGCGACACGGACGTCGACAAGGACGCCGACTCCGACTGGGACGCCTTCCCTCCGGCGTCCCCGCCCGGGCCCGGGGAGATCTCCGCGGAGCCGGTGTACTACCGCGGTGCGATGGTGCTGCACCGGATCCGCCAGGAGGTGGGCGACGAGAAGTTCTTCGCCCTGGTGCGCGGCTGGGCCGCCGACCACCGCCACGGGAACGCGAGCACGGCCGAGTTCACCGCCTACGCCGAGGAGAAGACGGGGCACGACCTGAAGAAGGTCTGGGACGTCTGGCTGTACGGGAAGGACCGCCCGGCCTAGGCCGGTCGTTCGCTAGGCCGGGGCTTCGAGCGGCTTGCGCAGCACGGTGCAGTCGCGGCCCAGCTCGCGGTCCTGGGCCCTGCGCAGGGTGACGTACCCCTGGGACTGCCAGAAGGCGAGGGCCTTGGGGTTGTTGTCCAGTACGGCGATCCGCACGCCCGTGCGTCCGGCGGCGCGGAAGCGGTCCTCGACGAGGGTGGCCACGGCGCGGCCGTATCCCTCGCGGTGCGCGGTGGCGTCGATGAGCAGCAGACCGATCCACGGGTCCGGGTCGTCGGCGGCGGGTGCCTGCGCGAGGGTGGCGGCCAGGCCGACGAGGCGGCCGGCGCTGCGGGCGAGGAGCACCTCGGCGCTGTCGTGGGCGAGTTCACCGGCGAGTGCGGCGGCGACCTGTTCGACCGTGATGCGGTCCGGGTCGGGGAAGTCGCCGCTCAGTTCGAAGAACGCGTGGTTCGTCGAGTAGAGGGCGGCGATCTCGGTGAGGACCGGGCCGGGAAGGGCGCCGTCCACGGGGACGAGCGGTTGCAGGATCACCTGACGAACGGTAGCGAAACCCCCTCCCCGGACGGCCGGGAGGGGGCTTCGCCGGCGCTGGTGTCCGGCAGGTGCCGGACTTGGCCGGACCTGTCGGACGGGGCCGGACCGGGCCGGCCGGCGGACTCAGACGTTGACGCCGAAGTCCTGGGCGATGCCGGTGAGGCCGGAGGCGTAACCCTGGCCGACCGCGCGGAACTTCCACTCGGCGCCGTTGCGGTAGAGCTCGCCGAAGACCATGGCGGTCTCGGTCGCCGCGTCCTCGGAGAGGTCGTAGCGGGCGATCTCGGCGCCGCCGGCCTGGTTCACGACGCGGATGTACGCGTTGCGGACCTGGCCGAAGTTCTGGCTGCGGGCCTCGGCGTCGTAGATGGAGACCGGGAAGACGATCTTGTCGACGTCGGCCGGCAGGCCGGCGAGGTTGACGTTGATGGCCTCGTCGTCGCCCGCGCCCTCGCCGGTGCGGTTGTCACCGGTGTGGACGATGGTCTGGTCCGGGGTGGACTTGTTGTTGAAGAAGACGAAGTGGCCGTCGGAGACGACCTTGCCCGTCGGGTTGACGGCGATGGCCGAGGCGTCGAGGTCGAAGTCGACACCGGTCGTCGTACGGACGTCCCAGCCGAGGCCGACCGTGACGGCAGCGAGGCCCGGGGCCTCCTTCGTGAGCGAGACGTTGCCGCCCTTGGACAGGCTGACAGCCATGGGAATGTCCCTTTCCTCATCCAACATGCACGTACAGGCGGTCAAACTACCGCTGCTCCCTATAACGCGACGAGAGGCCGGTCGGGTTCCCGTCGTGAATTGTCCGTGACGGCGAATCTCCGCGGGCCGAATGCGGGGCCGGTAAATGCGGGTGACGGCGACGGGGGCGGGGGCGGATCATAGGGGCATGCCTGGTCCTTATGTCATCCGCGGTTCGGTCGTGCTCCCCGAGGGAGAGCTCGCCTGGCGGTTCTCGCGTTCCTCCGGACCGGGCGGTCAGCACGTGAACACCTCGGACTCGCGCGCGGAGCTGCTGTTCGACCTGGCGGCCACCAAGGCGCTGCCCGAGGTGTGGAAGGAGCGGGCGCTGGAGCGGCTCGCGGCGCGGCTGGTGGACGGCGTGGTGACCGTACGGGCCTCCGAGCACCGCTCGCAGCTGCGCAACCGGGAGATGGCGCTGGTCCGGCTGGCTTCGCTGCTGGCCGAGGCGACGGCGCCGCCGCCGAAGCAGCGTCGGCCGACGAAGATCCCGCGCGGGATCAACGAGCGCCGGCTGCGCGAGAAGAAGGCGCGGGCGGAGACCAAGCGCGGCCGTACGGCCCGGGACTGGTAGCGCCGCCCGGCCGCGATGTCCGGGACCTCGCGAATCCGGCCGCGATCCCGGAGCCCGCGAGCCCGGCCGCGATCCCGGACCTCGCGAGCCCGGCCGTGATCCCGGAGCCCGCGAGCCCTGCGGCACCACGCGCCCTACGTGCTGAGGTGGCGGTAGCGCCCGCGGAAGTACGTCAGCGGCGGCGAGTCCGGGGACGGCAGGCCGGCCGCCAGGACCCGGCCGACGACCAGGGTGTGGTCGCCCGCCTCGACGCGGTTCTCCGTACGGCATTCCAGGGTGGCCAGGGCGCCGCTCAGCAGGGGTGCGCCGGAGGCCTCGCCGCGTACGTACGGGAGGTCGGCGAAGAGCAGCCGGTCGCTGATGCGGCCCTTCATCGCGAAGCGGCCCGCCACCTGGAGCTGGTGGTCGGCGAGCACCGAGACCGCCCACAGCGGCTGCTCGGCCAGCAGGTCGTCCATCCGGGAGCCCTCGCGCAGGCTCACCAGGACCAGGGGCGGGTCCAGGGACACGGACATGAAGGCGGTCGCCGTCATGCCGACGTCCTCGCCGCGCGGGCCGTCCGCCGACAGCGGCGCCTCGTGCGCGGTGATCAGGCACACGCCCGCCGCCAGCCGGGACATCGCGGCCCGGAACTCGTCATTGCTCACTCCCTCAGCATGGGGGGTTCCAGGGGACGCGGTGGGTACGGGGGTCGTCTTCAGCACGCTGAAACGCTAATCTCGCCCTTCCTCGACGCACATCGGGCCCTGGTCCGAGTCGCGTCCCCGCCCCTGGGCCTAGTCCCGGGCGTATCGTTTGCTCTCGGGAATGTGAGGGAGCGCTCCCAGTCGTACACGAGCCCGCTGCGCACCGATATTCACCTGATGTGACTTGAGTCACAGAGGGCAAGATTTGTTGACCCTGTGTACCTGCCGCACAGCTCACTGTGATTCAGTGGACGGGACACCGCAACGAAACGCCGATGACAAACCTGGAGTTGCTGTCGAGGTCTCGGGGAGAGCGAGCAATGGAGACCGAGTCGGAGCCGTACGTCCGTCTTGCGACCCTGCGGCAGCTGCACCGGGTGGTGGCCGAGCTCAATACGGCCCGGAGCCTGGCGGACACTCTGCAGACCGTCGTGGACGGCATCGTCGTGGGCCTCGGCTACGAACTCGCCTGTGTCAACCTCGTTCGCCCGGACGGTGATCTCGTCGTCGCCGCCTTCGCCGGCGACCCCGCGGCGGAGGCTCTCATCACCGGCCGGGTCGGCTCCCGCGCCTCCTGGGAACGCCGCCTGACGATGGGTGAGAACTGGGACGGGCTCAGGTTCATCCCGCACACCGAGGGCTGGGTCCTCCTGGAGGACGACGTCCCCCAGTGGCACACCGACGGCCCCGATCCGCGGTTCGAGGACGAGTGGCACCCCGAGGACCGGCTCTACGCACCCATGTACGCGTCCGCCGGGGAACTTCTGGGTGTCATTTCGGTGGACAGACCGCGCAACGGCCGCCGGCCCGGCGCCTGGGGCCGCGAAGCGCTCCAGATGTACGCCTTCCAGGCGGCGATTGCGATCAGCAATGCCAGGCTCCGGGCGAACATGCAGCGCGCCCTCGTCCGGCTGGAGCGCGAGCAGCAGGCACTGCGTGCCAGTGAAGAGTCGTTCCGCCAGGCCTTCGAGTACGCGCCCAGCGGCATGGCCATCGCCGAGATGGGCGGGGACCAGCACGGCCGGCTGCTGCGGACCAACGACGCCCTGTGCCGGCTGCTCGGCCGCCCCGCCTCCGTCCTGCGCCGCTACTCCTTCTCCGACCTGGTCCACCCCGAGGACATCGGCACCCTGCTGCGCACCTCCGCCGAGGGCGGCCGCGCCGAGCTGCGCCTGGGCCGCCGCGACGGCACGTATGTATGGGTCTCGCTGCGCAACTCCGTCGTCGCCGACGCCGCCGACGGGCCCCGCTTCCTGCTCACGCACGTCGAGGACATCGAGGAGCGCAAGCGGCACGAGCTCCAGCTCGCCCACCGGGCCAGTCACGACTCGCTGACCGGCCTGCCCAACAGCGCCGAGCTGCGGGCCCGGCTCGGCGCGCGGCTGTGCCGCAGACCGCAGTCCGTACGGGCCACCGCGGTCGAGGCGCTGGACGCGGCCTTCGAGGGGCGTGACGGATACGACGGACACGCGGGGCACGACGGGCACCCGGTGGGGGCGGAGGCGGGTGGTGCCGGTGAGCACGGGTTTCACCCCGACGGCCCCGACCGGTTCACCGGGGCCGACCCCTTCGAGTTCCCCGGGGCCCCGGCCGCCCCGACGGACGGTCCGTACGACCACCACGTGCACACGGTGGCGCCCGCGACCGACATCGACGACGGTACGAAGGGGCTCGCGGTCCTCTTCTGCGACCTCGACGGCTTCAAGTCGATCAACGACCGGTTCGGGCACCACACGGGTGACGCGGTCCTGATCGAGGTCGCCAGGCGGCTGACGACGGGCGTCAGGGACGGTGACACCGTCGCTCGGCTGGGTGGTGATGAATTCGTCGTCCTGGCCGACGGCCTCGGCGCGGCGGACGCCGCCGACCTCGCGGTCAGGCTGCGCAACGCGATCATCCCCCCGATCCGCGTGGACGGCCGTGCGGTGCGGGTCGGGGCCAGTTTCGGCATCGGATGGGCCAGCTGCGGGATGTCGGCCGACGAGGTGCTGCGCTCGGCCGACCAGCGGATGTACATCGAGAAGCGGTCGCGGTCCAAGGCGCATCGCCGGGCGGGCTGAGGCGGTCTGCCGCCCGTGGGTGCACGTGTTCGGGGTAGGCTCCCGGGGGTCGAAAGGAGTGACCTGCGATGACGACGCCCGCGAACAACGGCCCGCACGGTGGGGCGAACAAGCCCGAGGACGACGATCCGTTCGGCTATCTCTACGAGGATGGCCAGGCGGCCGGAGCCACACCGCCAGGTCAGGGCGGCGCATACGGCTACCCGGGACCCGCGGGGGGCGGCCCTTCCGGCCCGCAGCCCGGGGTTCCCCGCACCTCGCACCACCAGGTGCGTACGGTCGGCGAGCGCAGGAACGGCGGCCAGCGCGGCCCCGTCCCCCAGCAGCAGGCCCAGGGCTACCAGGCCCAGTACCAGGCCCCGGAAGCGCTCCAGGCGGGCGGCTACGGCGTTCCGCAGCAGGCGCAGCCCCCGCAGCACCAGACCCAGTCGATCGCGCACTCCGGCGGTCACGGTGGCGGCGGTGGCTCCAGCCGCCGCGGTCTGCTGATCGCGGCCGTCGCGGTGGTCGCCGTGGTCGTGGTCGGCATCGTCGCGGCGCTGCAGTTCGGCGACAAGGACAAGGGCAAGCAGGAGCCCGTCGCGAACAGCGGCCAGCAGTCGGCGGCCCCCGAGAACCCGAACAGCCCGGCCCCGAGCGCGAAGCCGTCCGAGGCTGCGCTGCCCAAGGGCGAGGCGGCCGGTGCGGGCATGTCCATCACGGGCGGCGCGGCCCTGGAGACCACGGTGCCGGGGGCGAAGAGCTCGGGCGGCCAGTACGTCGGCAGGTTCAACCAGCCCGGCGCGGCCGTGACCTGGACCCTGGACGTCCCCAAGGCCGGCAAGTACCGGTTCTACGTGCGCTTCGGCATTCCCGGCGAGGACGCCAACGGCACGCTGACCGTCAACGGCAAGGCCAACGAGTCGCCGATCAGCATGCGCAACTTCGCCAAGTCGCCCAAGGGCGACTGGGAGAAGGGCTGGCAGACGACCTGGGGCCAGGTGAACCTCGAAAAGGGCACCAACACGATCAAGCTGTCCTGTGAGGCCGGCAACAGCTGCAACGTCAACATCGACCAGCTGTGGCTGGAGCAGGGCTGATCCCCGCCGCCACGGCCTTCTAGGCCGACGTGACCTTCACCGACCCCCGTACCTCTTCGTAGGTGCGGGGGTCGAATTCTCCCGCCACCGGGGCGAGGACCGTGGCCGCCGAGAGGGCGACCGCGCGGGTGAGGCGGTCCGGCCAGGCCAGGCCCTCCGCCAGGGCGGACAGCAGGCCGGCGACGGCGGAGTCCCCGGCTCCGGTGGGGTTGCCGGACAGCGGGCGGGGCGGGGCCGCCTGCCAGGTGCCCTCGGGGGTGGCGGCCAGCAGGCCGGCCGGGCCGAGCGAGGTGACCACCGCGTGGGCGCCCCGGCGGCGGGCGTCGCGGGTGGCGGGCAGCGGATCGCGGGATCCGGTGAGCTCGGCCAGTTCGGCGGCGTTCGGCTTGATGATCTCGGGGCGGGCGGCGACGCCGCGGCGCAGGGCCTCGCCGCCGGTGTCCAGGAGGACGGGGACCCCGGCCGCGCGGGCCGACCGTACGAGCAGCGCGTACGCGCCCACCGGCACGCCCGGCGGGAGACTGCCGCACAGGGCCACGGCGCGGGCGCCCCGCACGAGCTCCTCGTAGCGGGCGAGGAACCGCGACCACTCCGCGGCCGTGATCAGCGGGCCCGGCTCGTTGAACTGGGTGGTGTCGCCGGAGGCCGCGTCGACCACGGCCACCGTGCGGCGGGTGTTGCCCGCGCAGGGCACCAGGGCGTCGACCACGCCCGGGGAGCGCGCGAGCAGCCCCCGGACGACGGAGCCGACCGGGCCGCCCGCGAAGCCCGTCGCGGTCACCTCGTGGCCGAGCGCGGCCAGTACGTGCGCCACGTTGATCCCCTTGCCGCCGGGGCGTTCGGCGACGGCGGAGACCCGGTGCGAGGCGTGCGGAAGCAGCCGCGGCACTTGGTACGTGACGTCGAGTGCGGTGTTGAGCGTCACGGTAAGGATCATGGGCACTCCCGGGTCTGTTGCTGCCGGGATCATGCCAAAGACCAGGCGGTCGGCCCAGTCCTCGGGCCGACCGTCTTCCCTGCTCGGAGCCTCCTGGCCGTCAGATCGCCGGTCGGACGGGCGGGCTGACGATCCATTCGCCGCGCCGCATGACGCCCCGGACGTCGAATCCGGCGTCCAGGACGACGAGGTCCGCGTACTTGCCGGGCTCCAGCGAGCCGATCTCGTCGTACAGGCCGATCAGCTTGGCCGGGTTGGCGGAGATCGCCTGGACCACGGACTCCACCGGCAGCTTGTCGAGGGTCACCGAGCGCTTGAAGGCGGTGTCCAGGGTCAGGGTCGAGCCGGCGATGGAGCCGCCCTCGACCAGCCGTGCCACACCGTGCTTGACCTCGACCTCCAGCGGGCCCAGGTGGTAGGTCCCGTCGCCGAAACCGGCCGCGTCCATCGCGTCGGTGATCAGCGCCACGCGGTGCGCGCCCGCGTGGTGGAAGGCCAGTTCCAGGGCGGCCGGGTGCAGGTGGGTGCCGTCGTTGATGAGCTCGACGGTGATCCGCTCGTCCTCCAGCAGGGCGGCGATCGGGCCGGGTTCGCGGTGGGCGAGGGGCGGCATCGCGTTGAAGAGGTGGGTGGCCACGGTCGCGCCCGCGTCGATGGCGGCGCGCGTCTGTTCGTAGGTCGCGTCCGTGTGGCCGATCGCCGCGATGACCCCGTGCTCGGCCAGCAGCCGTACGGAGTCCAGGCCGCCCGGCAGTTCGGTGGCGAGGGTGAACATGCGGGCGGCGCCGTGCGCGGCGTCGATCAGCTTGCGGACCTCGGCCGGGTCGGGGTCGCGCAGCAGGTCCTCCTTGTGCGCGCCCTTGCGGCAGGGGTTGATGAACGGCCCCTCGAAGTGGATGCCGGCGATCTCGCCCTGTTGGGTCAGTTCGGCGAGCAGGGCGGCCCGGCGGGCCAGTTCGTCCAGGTCCCCGGTGACGGTGGAGGCGACCAGGGTGGTGGTGCCGTGTTCGCGGTGCGTGCGCACGCCCTTGAGGACGTCCTCGGCGGTGCCGGAGGTGAACGAGGCGCCGCCGCCGCCGTGGTTGTGCATGTCGACGAAGCCGGGGACGATCCAGTGCCCGGACAGGTCGACGGTCCGCGCGCCCTCGTGGGCGCTGCCGGCGATGCGGTCGCCGTCGACGATGATCCTGCCGTTCGCCACCGTGCCGGTGGGCAGCACCACGCTGGCGCCGGAAAGAACAGTGCTGTGTGCGCTTCCGGACATCAGGCAGGTACCTCCGTGGCGAGTAGGTCCCAGGCGAGCAGCCCTGCGCCCAGGCATCCGGCGGTGTCCCCGAGGGCAGCCGGAACGATGTGGGGGAGCCGCTGGAACGTCACGCGCTCCTCCACGGCCGTCCGTAGTGGTGTGAACAAGGTCTCCCCGGCCTCCGCCAGCCCGCCGCCGATGATCAGCGTGCGCGGGTCCAGCAGGGTGATCGCGGTGACGAGCCCGTCGGCGAGGGCGCCGACGGCGGCCAGCCAGACCTCCCGGGCGCGCGCGTCACCCGATTCGACGGCCTTGGCGCAGTGCGCGGCATCGGCCTGCGGGTCGCCGGAGGCGGCCGCCCAGGCGCGGCTGACGGCCGCGGCGGAGGCGAGGGTCTCCAGGCAGCCGTGCTGGCCGCAGCCGCAGGCGGGGCCGCCCGGGCGCACCACGATGTGCCCGATCTCGCCCGCGTAGCCGTGGGCGCCGGCCTCGATGCGGCCGGCGATGCCGATGGCTCCGGCGATGCCGGTGCCCAGCGGGACGAAGAGGAACCGGTCGGCGCCCCGGCCGGCGCCGATGCGGCCCTCGGCGAGGCCGCCCGTGCGCACGTCGTGGCCGAGGGCGACGGGGATGCCGCCGAGGCGGCTGCCGAGCAGGGCGCGCATCGGTACGTCGCGCCAGCCCAGATTCGCCGCGTAGACGGCGATCCCGTTCTCGGCGTCGACGATGCCCGGGACGGCGACGCCGGCGGCCGACGCGGGCCGCCCGAAGCGTTCCCGGCCGGTGTCGAGCAGCTCGGCGGCGAAGTCCTGGATCGTCTCGACGACGGCATCGGGGCCCCGCTCGCGGCCGGTGGCCCGGCGCGCTTCGTGGAGCAGGGTGCCGTCGTCGGCGACGAGGGCGGCCTTCATCCCGGTGCCGCCCACATCGAGGGCGATGACGTGTTTCACGGGTTTCACAGAGACAGTCTCGCGTGCTCGGCGGGGAAAGGTCTAGTCCAATGAGGGAGATTGTTGAGCGGCCATACAAAATCGGGACCCCGGCCGGGAGCCCGATGTGGACAAGCCGCCAAAGTGGTGTAGACCTTACGTGGATCGTACGTACAACAAGGGGTGGATGGAGAACTGTGAAGGGCCGTTACCTGAGGCTGGCCGCTTCCGGCGCCGCGCTGTGCCTGACCGCCGTGACGCTGACCGGCTGCGGAGCCCTCGGTGGACTCACCGGAGACAACGAGGTGACCCTGCGGGTCGTGGCGGCCGACTACGGGGACAATCCGCAGAACTCCTCACAGGCCTACTGGAAGGACCTCGCCGACGGCTTCGAGAAGGCCAACCCGGGCATCAACGTCGAGGTCAGCGTCTACTCCTGGTCCGAGGTCGACGCCAAGGTCGCCGAGATGGTCAAGGCCGGCAAGGCGCCCGACATCGCGCAGATCGGCGCCTACGCCGACTACGCGGCCGCCGACAAGCTCTACTCGACGGCGGAGCTGCTCTCGGTGAAGACCGAGGCCGACTTCCTGGGGCCGCTCGCGGACGCGGGCAAGGTCAAGCAGGTCCAGTACGGGATGCCCTTCGTGTCCAGCACCCGGCTGCTCTTCTACAACGAGAAGCTGCTGGCCGACTCCGGCGTGATCGGCAAGGACGCCAAGGGCTGGCAGCCGAAGAGCTGGGCGGACCTGGAGGCGGCCGCGAAGAAGCTCAAGGCGGCGGGCGTGCCCACCCCCTTCGCGCTGCCGCTGGGCCGCGAGGAGGCGCAGGCCGAGACGATGATGTGGATGCTCGCGGGCGGCGGTGGCTACACCGACAACGAGGAGCAGTACTCCATCGACTCCGCCGACAACGTCAAGGCGCTGGAGTTCCTGCGGGACAAGATGGTCGGCCAGCAGCTGACCGGACCCGTGGAGCCCGGCAAGCTGGACCGGCAGGCCGCCTTCGACGCCTTCACCAAGGGCGAGGTCGGCATGCTCAACGGGCACCCGTCGCTGATGAAGCAGGCCGAGGCCAAGGGCGTGAAGTTCGGCATGGTGCCGCTGCCGACGGCCACCGGGGCCGAGGAGCCGGCGATGGGCGTCGCGGACTGGGTCATGGCCTTCAAGAACGGTCACCGCGCGCAGTCCGGCAAGTTCCTGGACTTCCTGTACCAGCCGAAGAACGTGACGGCCTTCACCGAGAAGTACGACCTGCTGCCCGCCACCACCAGCGGCTACCAGGCGAAGCAGGCCGCCACGAGCGGTCCGGCGGCCCGGCTGAAGCCCTTCCTGACGGCGCTGCCCAGCTCGCGGCTGTACCCCGTCGGCAAGAAGTCCTGGGCGGGCGTCAGCGAGGACATCAAGCAGAACATCGGCAAGACCGTCCAGCCGGGCGGGCAGCCGGCGAAGGTCCTGGAGGAGATCGCCACCACCGCCCGCACCGCCGACCCGCGCTGACCGGCGCCGACGGGCCGGGTGTCAGACGGCGGCGTTAATCTGGCGGTATGACGGACGAGGGGCAGCTGACGGCCACGGAGGCCGCGGTGCTCGCGTACGAGGGACGCACCTGGCCCGGGCCCGGAGCCAAGGAACGGGCCATCAGGGAAGGGCTGGGGATGACCCCCGTCCGCTACTACCAGCTGGTCAACGCGCTGATGGACGACCCGCGGGCGCTGGCTCACGCCCCGGGCACGGTCAACCGGCTGCGCAGGATCCGCGAGGCACAGCGGGCCAGGCGATAGCCGTCGCACGGTTGGGCCGTTAGGGTCGTGCGTATGGGGAGTCATCCGCACGACCTGCCGATGCCAATCACCGCAGCCGGACGCGAGGGACTCGAAGCCCTGCTCCGCGCACCGCGCCGGTCCGTGGTCGCCCTGGACTTCGACGGCACCCTCGCCGACATCGTCCCCGACCCGGACCAGGCCCGAGCCCACCCCGCAGCCGTCCCGGCCCTCTCCGCGCTCGCCCCCGAGGTCGACTCGGTGGCGGTGATCACCGGACGGCCGGCGAGCGTCGCCGTCCGCTACGGGGGCTTCGCCGGGGTCCCCGGACTGGAACACCTCGTCGTCCTCGGCCACTACGGGGCCGAGCGCTGGGACGCCGTGTCCGGACTGGTCCACGCCCCCGCCGAGCACCCCGGGGTCGCGGCGGTCCGGGCGGAACTGCCGGGCTTCCTGGACTCCATCGGAGCCTGGCGCGGAACCTGGATCGAGGAGAAGGGCCGCGCGCTCGCCGTCCACACCCGCCGCGCGGAGGACCCGGCGGCGGCCTTCGCGGCCCTGCGGGAACCGCTGGCCGAACTGGCGGCGCGGCACGGTCTGATGGTCGAGCCGGGTCGGGCGGTGCTGGAGCTGAGGCCGCCGGGCATGGACAAGGGCGTCGCCCTGACCGAGTTCCTGGCGGAGCGGGAAGCGGAAGCGGTGCTGTACGCGGGCGACGACCTGGGGGACCTCGCGGCCTACGCCGCGGTGGAGAAGGGCCGCACGGACGGGCTGCCGGGGCTGCTGGTGTGCAGTGGCTCGGCCGAGGTCCCCGAGCTCGCCGCGCGGGCCGACCTCGTCCTCCCCGGACCGGGCACGGTGGCCGCCTTCCTGGCCACCCTGGCCACTGCCCTGCGGGGCTGACGTACCCAGCCCCTCCGGCGTCCGCGGCGCCGTCGCCGGGGGCCGGCGCCCCGGCAGCGGTGGCGCGGGCCGGCTCAGGTCAGGGCGGAGAGCTGGGCCGTGAACCAGGCCGCCGGGGGGAGGGACGTCGCGGCAGCGGCCAGCCGCTTCGTGCGTTCCACGCGTTCACCCACCGGCATGGACAGCGCCGTGTGCAGCGCCTGCGCCGTCTGCGACACGTCGTACGGGTTCACCGTCACCGCGTCCTGGCGGAGCTCCTCGTACGCCCCCGCCCCCGTGGACAGCACCAGCACGCACCCCGCCTCCGACACCACCGGGATCTCCTTCGCCACCAGGTTCATCCCGTCCCGCACCGGGTTCACCAGCGCGACGTCGGCCAGCCGGTACGCCGCCAGCGAGCGCGCGAAGTCGTCCTTCACCGACACCAGCACCGGCTGCCAGTCCTCCGTACCGAACTCCGCGTTGATCTCCGCCGCCAGCGCCGTCACCGCGTCCGTGTAGTCCCGGTACACCCGCAGGTCCTGCCGCGAGGGGTACGCCGATGCCAGGTGGACCACCCGGCCCCGCCACTGCGGGCGCGTGGTCAGCAGTTCCCGGTAGGCCAGCAGGCCGCGCAGGATGTTCTTCGACAGCTCCGTGCGGTCCACGCGGACGATCGTCCGCAGGCCGTCGACCTCCGCCCGCAGCTCCGCCAGCCTGTCGTTCACCTCCGGCCGGTGCGCCAGCGCCCGCAGTTCGTCCCCGTCCACGCCCAGCGGGTACGCCCGCACTCGGGTGGTGCGGTCCGGCCACACCGAGTACCGGCGGTGTTCCACCACCGAGCCGCTGCGCACGGAGGACCGGCCGTACGCGTCGTCCAGCTGCGCGGATCCCAGGAACTCCGCCGCCCACGCCTCGGTGTGGAAGCCGAGCACGTCCGCGCCGAGCATGCCCCACAGCAGGGTCTCGCGGACGACGTCGGGCAGCATGGCGAGGTAGCCGGGCGAGGCCCACGGGGTGTGCGTGAAGTGGGCGATCCGCAGGTCCGGTCGGAGCACCCGCAGCAGTCCGGGGACCAGCGCCAGGTGGTAGTCCTGGACCAGGACGGACGCGCCCTGCGCCGCCTCCTCGGCCAGGGCGTCGGCGAAGGCCTGGTTGTAGCGCTCGTACGAGTCCCACCGTCGGCGGAACTCCGCGTCGAAGACCGGTTCGCGCGGGATGTCGTACAGGTGGTGGTGTGTGAACCACAGCACGGAGTTGGCGATTCCGTTGTAGGCGTCGTCGTACATCGTGGGATCGATGTCCAGCATCCGGACGCCCGGTTCGGCCGTGCCCCGGCGGACCGCCTCCCGGTCCGCGTCCGAGAGCGCCGCACAGATCCACAGTGCCTCCGGCTGCTCCGCGAGGGCCGCGGAGAGTCCGGAGACGAGACCGCCCCCGCCGCGCCGGGCGCTGAGCGTCCCGTCCTCGGCGAGGGCGTAGGAGAGGGGGCCGCGGTTCGCTGCGACGAGCACCTGGGAAGCCATGCGGCCAACCTAGCCCGGGCCGTGCCCGCTCAAACCGTACGTTTCCTCACGCCACGCGACGCAGTGCGTACTCCTCGATGCCGGCCATCGGCGGCCGCTCCTCGGTGTCCACGGGGTACGTCCGCGGTACGAAGCCCTCCGGTCCGCGCTCGAACTGCGTCAGCTCGGGCCGTACGAGGTGCCCGCGCGAGAGCCGCACCTGCGCGGTGCGGTAGATCGCCGCGGCCATCCGGCCCAGCGCCTGCCCGTCCTGATGGCGGTGGAGCCGTACGCCGACGTCCACCTGGGCCAGCGCGTCCAGCCCGACCGTGTGCAGCGCGTCGACCAGCAGGCCCAGCTCGACGCCGTACCCGACGGGGAACGGCAGCCGCTCCAGCAGGGAGCGGCGTACGGCGTACTCGCCCCCCAGCGGCTGCACGAAGCCGGCCAGCTGCGGCCAGTGGAGGTTGAGGAGCGGGCGGGCGACCAGCTCGGTGACCCGGCCGCCCTGTCCGGGAGTGGACCCGAGCGGCCGGTCGTACATCGCCTTGACGAAGTGCACGTCCGGTTCGGTCAGCAGCGGTCCCACGATCCCGGAGACGAAGGCGGCGGAGAAGTCCCGCAGGTCGGCGTCGACGAAGCAGACGATGTCCCCGCCGGTGACCAGCAGGGAGCGCCACAGCACCTCGCCCTTGCCGGGCAGCGCCGGGATCCGGGGCAGCACGTCGTCGCGGTGCACCACGCGGGCCCCGGCCTTCGCCGCGACCTCCGCGGTGCGGTCGGTGGAGCCCGAGTCGATGACGACCAGTTCGTCCACCAGAGGGACGGGCAGTCCCTCGATCAGCTCACGCCGGATCACCTCGGCGATCGCGCCGACGGTCGCCTCCTCGTTCAGGGCGGGCAGCACGACGCTGACCGTGGTCCCGGCCGCCCGTTTCCGGTCGAGCAGCTGGTCGAGCGGTCGGTCGGCGGCGGACCAGGAGCGGTCGGCCAGCCATCGCTCCACCTCTTCCAGCACCCTCAGTACTCCCTGCTCGTCGGCGATATCCGCCGTTATGTGATCCATCTCGCGGTTCGGACGCCTGTCTCAACCGCGCGTGCCTTCGGTTACAGTCTTGAACAACGCGAAGGACCACCGCATGCCGGGGGTCCTCGTGACAAACGCCCGGGCGCGCCACAGAGCGTGTCGCCCGGTGCCATACCGCTCATCCAGAGGGGCAGAGGGACACGGCCCGTTGAAGCCCCGGCAACCCTCCAGTCGGTTCTCGCGATCGCGCATCAGCGCTCGTCAGCGAGGTCCCCGGCTAGGGAAGGTGCCAATTCCGTCTCATGGCGAAGTGCGCCATGGGGAAGATGAGGAGAAAGGGCCTCGCCATCATGGCTGCACAGACTGTCGCCACCTCTGTTGATCTCGGACCTGCCACCGGCCTTTCCTGTCGTGAGTGCGGTACCCGCTTCGAGCTCGGCCCCATCTTCGCGTGCGCCGAGTGCTTCGGACCGCTGGAAGTCGCCTACGACCTCCCGACCGGCGACCCCGAAGCCCTGCGCGCGGCGATCGAGGCCGGCCCCAACAACATCTGGCGCTACGCGCCGCTGCTGCCCGTCCCCGCGGACGTGGCCGCCAAGCCCAGCCTGAACCCCGGCTTCACCAAGCTCGTGGACGCGGCCAACCTGGCCAAGGAGCTGGGCATCACCGGCAAGCTCTACGTCAAGGACGACTCCGGCAACCCGACGCACTCCTTCAAGGACCGTGTCGTGGCCATCGCCGTCGAGGCCGCCCGCGCCTTCGGCTTCACCACCCTGTCCTGCTCCTCGACCGGCAACCTGGCCGGCGCCGTCGGCGCCGCGGCCGCCCGCGCCGGCTTCCGCTCCTGCGTGTTCATCCCGCACGACCTGGAGCAGGGCAAGGTCGTCATGGCCGGTGTGTACGGCGGCGACCTGGTCGGCATCGAGGGCAACTACGACGACGTCAACCGTTTCTGCTCCGAGCTCATCGGCGACCCGCTGGGCGAGGGCTGGGGCTTCGTCAACGTCAACCTCCGCCCGTACTACGGCGAGGGCTCCAAGACCCTGGCGTACGAGATCTGCGAGCAGCTCGGCTGGCAGCTGCCCGACCAGATCGTCATCCCGATCGCGTCCGGCTCGCAGCTGACGAAGATCGACAAGGGTCTGCAGGAGCTCATCAAGCTCGGCCTCGTCGAGGACAAGCCGTACAAGATCTTCGGTGCCCAGGCCGAGGGCTGCTCCCCGGTGTCGACCGCCTTCAAGGCCGGTCACGACGTGGTCCGCCCGCAGAAGCCGAACACCATCGCCAAGTCCCTCGCGATCGGCAACCCGGCGGACGGCCCGTACGTCCTGGACATCGCCCGCCGCACCGGTGGTTTCGTCGAGGACGTGACCGACGAGCAGGTCGTCGAGGCCATCAAGATCCTCGCGCAGACCGAGGGCATCTTCGCCGAGACCGCGGGCGGTGTGACCGTCGGCGTCACGAAGAAGCTCATCGACAACGGGCAGCTCGACCCGACGCTGACCACCGTCGTCCTCAACACCGGTGACGGCCTCAAGACCCTGGAGGCGGTGGCCGCGGACAGCGGGCAGACCGCCACCATCCGCCCGAGCCTGGACGCGTTCCGCGCCGCCGGCCTGGCCTGACCACCCTCCACGTACTCCCGGAAAGGCAGTAGCGCCATGAGCGTCAACGTCCGCATCCCCACCATCCTGCGCACCTACACCGGCGGCGCCGCCGAGGTCCCGGCCGAGGGCGCGACCCTCTCCGAGGTCATCGAGTCCCTGGAGAAGAACCACCCGGGCATCGCCGCGCGCGTCCTGGACGACCAGGGCAAGCTGCGCCGCTTCGTGAACGTCTACGTGAACGACGACGACGTGCGTTTCGAGGGCGGGCTGCAGGCGGTGACGCCGGACGGCGCCGGCGTCTCGATCATCCCGGCCGTGGCCGGCGGCTGCTGATTCCCCGGATCGCCTCCCGGGTCACCTCCAGGTGACACGCGCAAACCGAAATTGCCCCCTCCGCTAAAAGCGGAGGGGGCAATTCTGCTTGATTGGGCACGGTAGGGTTGGGGAAGTCCCCTCCGCTGTTCTTGCCCGCCGCATATGAACGGGCCGCGTGAGGGTCGACATCGGGCCAATGTGCAAGTGCGGTATGGGGCTTTGGCGAGATATGTCGGGCCCGAGTTGCCCTGGAGTATGGCAAATTTTCACTCTATTTCAATGTTTCTCGGTGTCCAGAATTCTCATCGGATTGACCTGTTGCAGACAGCATCCGCGCAGATACATTCAGCCTCGGTCGACGCGTTCCGACGCAAGTTCTGACCCGGGATCGCGAAGTGCGTTCCTGCGCAAGGGCCAGTAATAGGGGAGTTAGGCATGGCTCAGGGCACCGTCAAGTGGTTCAACGCGGAGAAGGGCTACGGCTTCATCGCGGTCGACGGTGGTGCGGATGTGTTCGTCCACTACAGCGCCATCCAGATGGACGGGTACCGCACCCTTGAAGAGGGTCAGCGGGTCGAGTTCGAGATCTCGCAGGGCCAGAAGGGTCCGCAGGCGGACATGGTCAAACTCGCACTCGGCTAGTCCTGGCGCGATCGACCGCCGACACACAGCTTTCGTTGAAGACCTGCAGGACCGCACGAGGGGCCCACATCCTGGACACGGGATGGGGGCCCCTCGTGCGTGTGCCCGGTAGTAGCGGGGCGTTCCCCCGAGCCGCTTGCACTCGGAGGGGTCGAGTGCTAATCATTGGCGTTAGCACTCTCCCGGTGAGAGTGCTACTGAACGAGGACCGGGTCGGTGAGGCCCGCAGGGTCCGGTGGGAAGGAACCGCCGGGCACGCAGGCCGTCCGTCGCGGGCGCGGGCGCGGTCCTGGGAGCAATCCACCGCTGTCCGGGAGGACCACTTCAGATGGCCAAGATCATTGCGTTCGACGAGGAGGCCCGCCGCGGCCTCGAGCGTGGGATGAACCAGCTCGCCGACGCCGTCAAGGTCACCCTTGGCCCCAAGGGTCGCAACGTCGTCCTTGAGAAGAAGTGGGGCGCCCCCACGATCACCAACGATGGTGTCTCCATCGCCAAGGAGATCGAGCTCGAGGACCCGTACGAGAAGATCGGCGCCGAGCTGGTCAAGGAAGTCGCCAAGAAGACGGACGACGTCGCCGGCGACGGTACGACCACCGCCACCGTGCTGGCCCAGGCGCTGGTCCGCGAGGGCCTGCGCAACGTGGCCGCCGGTGCCAACCCGATGGCCCTCAAGCGTGGTATCGAGAAGGCCGTCGAGGCCGTCTCCGCCGCCCTGCTCGCCCAGGCCAAGGATGTCGAGACCAAGGAGCAGATCGCTTCGACGGCCTCCATCTCCGCCGCCGACACCCAGATCGGCGAGCTCATCGCCGAGGCCATGGACAAGGTCGGCAAGGAAGGCGTCATCACCGTCGAGGAGTCCCAGACCTTCGGTCTGGAGCTGGAGCTCACCGAGGGCATGCGCTTCGACAAGGGCTACATCTCGGCGTACTTCGCCACCGACATGGAGCGCATGGAGTCGTCCCTCGACGACCCGTACATCCTGATCGTCAACTCCAAGATCGGCTCGGTCAAGGACCTGCTGCCGCTCCTGGAGAAGGTCATGCAGTCCGGCAAGCCGCTGCTGATCATCGCCGAGGACGTCGAGGGCGAGGCCCTGTCGACCCTGGTCGTCAACAAGATCCGTGGCACCTTCAAGTCCGTCGCCGTCAAGGCCCCGGGCTTCGGTGACCGCCGCAAGGCCATGCTCGGTGACATCGCCATCCTCACGGGCGGCACGGTCATCTCCGAGGAGGTCGGCCTCAAGCTGGAGAACGCCGGTCTCGACCTGCTCGGCCGCGCCCGCAAGGTCGTCATCACCAAGGACGAGACCACCATCGTCGACGGTGCCGGTGACAGCGACCAGGTCGCCGGTCGCGTGAACCAGATCCGCGCCGAGATCGAGAACTCCGACTCGGACTACGACCGCGAGAAGCTCCAGGAGCGCCTCGCGAAGCTGGCCGGCGGCGTGGCCGTCATCAAGGCCGGCGCCGCGACCGAGGTCGAGCTCAAGGAGCGCAAGCACCGCATCGAGGACGCCGTTCGCAACGCGAAGGCGGCCGTCGAGGAGGGCATCGTCGCCGGTGGTGGCGTGGCCCTGCTGCAGGCCTCCGCGGTCTTCGAGAAGCTGGAGCTCGAGGGTGACGAGGCGACCGGCGCCAACGCCGTGAAGCTCGCGCTGGAGGCCCCGCTCAAGCAGATCGCCGTCAACGGTGGTCTCGAGGGTGGCGTCGTCGTCGAGAAGGTGCGCAACCTGCCGATCGGTCACGGCCTGAACGCCGCGACCGGCGAGTACGTCGACATGATCGCCGAGGGCATCATCGACCCGGCGAAGGTCACGCGCTCCGCCCTGCAGAACGCCGCGTCGATCGCCGCGCTGTTCCTCACCACCGAGGCCGTCATCGCCGACAAGCCCGAGAAGGCCGGTGCCCCCGCGGGCGGCGGCATGCCGGGTGGTGACATGGACTTCTGATCGACCCCGGCTCCGGCCACTGGTTGATCGGCTGTTCTCGAACGAGGGCGGCACCCCCACGGGGGTGCCGCCCTCGGGCGTTTCGGATGTCGTCAGAAGCCCGAGCTGTCGATGTCGAAGCCGAAGGGGTCCGGGACGTGCAGGGGTTCGCCGAAGGACACCGTCGTACGGGAGCGGTACCCGTGCGGGGAGGGGTCCCAGAAGCAGGTGATCTCCGAGTCCTGCATGTCGACGACCATGTGGACAGGTACGAGTCGGCCGTACACGTCCAGCTTTTCGGTCCAGTCGGCGTCCCTGGTGGAGACGGACGTGAACTCCCCGACGAGCGACAGGGCCGCCCCGTCCGCGTGCCGGCCCTCGCCGTCGAAGGCCGATTCGTCGGCCACGAAGAGGTCGGGCCCGTACGCCCGCTCCGCTGCCGAGAAGCGGAAGAGGAAGGGCGCGATTTCCGCGATGTGTCCTTCGGGGGCGTGGGCCTGGAGCTGTTCACGCAGCGCACGCATACGACGCAATTAGCGCAGCGTGGAAAACGGCGACACGACGATCTTCCCCCGGATGAGCTCGGCCTTGAAGCCGTCCGGCGTGTCCATCTCCTCAACTGTGCGCAGGAGCGTCTCGAACGTCGGCGGTGCCGCCTGCTCCATAGGTGTGGCCCGTTCGATCATGATCGTCATCGTGGTCCTCCGTGGCGTGCTGCGCACAGGCTGTGATGCTCTCCAGGCTAGTGGCGGGAGGGCGGGCCCGCCCGGTTGTCGAGACGCATCACCACCGTACGAGGGGCTTTGGTTGACTGGTCGCATGAGCGATCTCTTCGTCAAGATCTGCGGACTCAAGACCGCGCACGACGTCGACGTGGCCGTGGCCGCCGGGGCGGACGCCGTCGGATTCGTCTTCGCGCCCGGGAGCCCGCGTACCGTGGACGCCGCCACCGCGCGGGAGCTCGCCGCACGGGTCCCCGCCGGGGTGCTCACCGTCGGCGTCTTCCGGAGGCAGCCGGTGGCGGAGGTGCGGCGGTTCGCCGAGGAGAGCGGTGTGCGGGGCGTGCAGCTGCACGGCGAGGAGGGGCCCGGGGACTTCGCGGCGCTGCGCGCCGAGGGCCGGACCCTGCTGCGGGCCACCGCCGAGCACGTGAAGCGCTGCGGTGAGTACGGCGAGGACCTGCTGCTGCTGGACGCGCCCGACCCGGGCTCCGGCAAGCCGTGGAACTGGGGGTCGGCGGACTTCACCGCGCCCGAGGGGCGGTGGCTGCTGGCCGGCGGGCTCGATCCGGGCAATGTGCGCGAGGCGCTCGCGGCCACCGGCGCGTGGGGTGTGGACGTGTCCAGCGGGGTGGAGCGGGAGCGCGGTGTGAAGGACCCCGTGCTGATCCGCGCCTTCATCGAGGCGGCCCGCGCCTAGTTTTCTGTAGCGACCATTACGGAAATCGTGCTACGTTCATTCTGTAGTGATCGTTAAGGAAATGAGGGGGATCCACCATGGGCAAGAACGCGCTGGTCACGGGCGGCAGTAGGGGCATCGGCCGGGCCGTCGCCGAGCGGCTCGCCGCCGACGGGATCACGGTCGTGCTCACGTACGCCAGCGACGGGGCGGCCGCCCGGGAGACCGTCGAGCGGATCACGAAGGACGGCGGCCGGGCCCACGCGCTCCGGGCGGAGCTCGGCGCGCCCGGCGCCGCCGCCGCGCTCTGGGCGGCGTACGACGCGCTGGGGCTGGACGGGGTCGACATCATCGTCAACAACGCGGGCATCGGACTGCCCGTGCCGCTCGGCGAGGTCGCCGAGGAGGACTTCGACCGGGTCTTCGCGGTCAACGTCCGGGCGCCGTTCTTCGTCGTCCAGGAGGCCCTCGGGCGGCTGCGCGACGGGGGCCGGATCATCAACGTCTCCAGCGGCGCCGCCCGCATCGCGATGCCCGAGATCCTCGCCTACGCGGCCACCAAGGGCGCGCTCGACAACCTCACGCTGAACCTCGCCAAGGCCCTGGGCGCGCGGGGCATCACCGTGAACTCGGTCGCGCCCGGCATCGTCGACACCGACGTCAACGCCGGCTGGCTGCGCGGCAACGCCGAGGCCGAGGCGCACGCCGCCTCCCTCGCCGCGCTCGGCCGGGTCGGCCGCCCCGAGGACATCGCCGACGTCGTCGGATTCCTCGCCTCCGACGCCGCCCGCTGGGTGACGGGCCGCGTGGTCGACGCGACCGGCGGCGCCGGTCTCTGACCCCCGGGACGGGCGGCTACGCTGCCGTCGGGGGGATCATGGACATGGAACGACCGCTGCGCGAGCGCCTCTTGGGTCACGCCGGGTTCGCCGCTGCCGCCGCCTTCGCCGCGGTGGCGGCCCTGTACCTGGTGCTCCTCGTGAAGATGGCGGCCGTCGACGTCCCGGGCCGGGTGTGCACCCCCGCGAGCTGCCCGCGCGGCCTCGGCGCGCTCGTGCTCTCCCTGCTCCTGTGCGCCACCGCCGCATGGCTGCTGCGGTGCGGACGGCGCAGGCGCGGCCACGGCCGCGCCCCGGTGCCCGCCCGGGTGCTCGCCGTCCTCGTGGCGCTGGCGGCGCTGTGGCCCGGCTGGCTGGGCTTCGAGTGGATGCGCGGCCCGCAGATGGACCTGTCCGGGTGGCAGCAGCCGGTGCATCCGGCGGCGGCTGCGGTCGGTGTCTGGGAGACCCGGCCCGGAATGCTCGTACGGGCCCGCACGGACGGCCTCGTCGCCTTCAACGGGGAGGGCCGCAGGGGCTGGCGGCTGCCCGCCCCGGAGCGTACGCCGCTCTGCGCGCTCAGCAGGACCGCCCCGTCGGGCGTCGGCCTCCTCCTGTACGGGGAGAGCCCGGGCGCTTGCGGATCACAGGTCGTCGCCGTGGACCTGGCGGAGGGCCGGCGCCTGTGGACCCGGGACACCGGCCGGGCGCTGGTGGCCGTGGCGGGCCCGGCCGCCGTCGTGGCGGACCGGGACACGGTGACCGGTCTGGACCTGCGCGGCGGCCGGGAGCTCTGGCGGGTACCGGTCCCGGCCGACTGCACGGTGAAGGCCGTCGACGGGACGGCGGATCGCGCAATGTACGTGGAGGAGTGCGGGGACTCGGCCCGGATCACGGCCGTCGACGTGCGTACGGGAACGCGCGCCTGGCAGACCCCGCTGCCCACGGCGAGCCGGCTGCGCGAGGTGCGGGTGCTGTCCGCCGCCCCGCCCGCGGTACGGGTCACGGAGACGGCCGGGACCGGCACGGACGCGGTGCTGCTGTTCGACGACGCGGGCGGCGCCCGGGGCTCCGTACCCGCTTCGGGTCCGGCGGGGGACCTGCTGAGCGAGCCGTCCCCGATCGTGACCGGCGGCCTGCTGGTCACCCCGGTGAAGCAGGGGAGGCGCAACGGGGTGTCCGCGTACTCCCTCGCCGACGGCCGGCGCGCCTGGCACGCGGACGCCGGCGACGAGGAGGTCCGCGGACTCGCCCCGACCGGTCCGGGCAGGGTCGGCGTGGTGACCTCCGACCGCTGGTGGACCTACCTCTCCCACCGCGGCCTGGCCGACGGGAAGCGCCGCGCCGAGCCCACGGTCCTGCGCGACCTGCCGCTGGGCGGGCCGTTCGCGTTCTTCCCGGGCCCGCCCGGCTCGTACGTCTTCGTCAACCTGGACCGGAGCGGCACCCTGCCGCCGATCTTCGACATCGACCCCGTCTTCGGCTGGTGACCGGGCTTCAGCAGCCCCCGGCGCCCCCCGCGCCCGCGGAACTCCCGGAGCCTCCGGAACCGCCCGCCCGGCCGTCCTCCTCGATGGACTCGACGTCCGGCATGTCCTCCAGGGCCGCGACCTGTTCGGGGCTCAGCCGGGCGGCGAAGCCGTGCAGGGCGGAGCGGTAGACGTGCACCGGGGTGACGCCGACCCGGTCCGCCACCTCGGCCGGGTCGCTGTCCTCCTGCACGGTGACGATGTAGGTGGCGTGGTCGGCGGCGGGAGCCGTGTGCGGTACGGGTTCCCGCACGGCGGCGGTGGCCGCGGACACGGGCAGGGCGGCGACGGCGGCCAGTACGGCGACGGCCACGGGCAGGGCTCGGCTCAGACGGATGCGCATGGGGGGAGGGCATCACGCGCGACGGGGCCGGTCAACGACGCCCTCGGGTGTGGCGGGGTCACGGGCGGCGCACCGGCCGTGCGCCCCCTGGTCCGGCGGCGGACCGTACGGGTGATCCTGTGGGGCGGCCCGACGGCCGTGCGGGCCGGGGCGCGAGCGGTACGGCACATCGGGACAACCCTTTCTGCACGGTGCGCATGACGGGGCGTGTCGACGCGGCACTGGACGGGCAACCAGGTGATCCGGTGGTTCAAGCCGCGGAGAGGTGGCAGCGATGGAGCTGAGGGCCGCCCCCGCAGGAGCACCTGGTGCCGTGAGGGCGGCTCCCCCATGCCTCCTTCCACCCCCGTCAGGGAGTTCCTTCCATGCGCCTGCTCGCACGCCTGGCCGCCGCCGCGCTCCTCACCGTCCCTCCGGTCGCGGCCGGTACCGCCTCCGCCGCGGCCCCGGAGCCGACCCCGGCGCCTTTGACGACCGCTGCCAACCCGGTGCCCGGCCAGTACATCGTGACGCTGGAGAAGGGGGTGGACGCGGCCGAGGCCGCGCAGAAGCTGGGCCTGAAGCCCTCGTTCGTCTACACCTCGGCGATCAACGGCTTCGCGGTGCCGATGACCCCGCTCCAGCTGACGATCGTCCGCAACGCCCTGGGGGTGAAGTCGGTCGAGGAGGACGCGAAGGTGCAGTCGGTGCCGAGGCCGGCCACCGTGGAGGGAATGCGGTCCCCGTCGAACTCGTGGGGGCAGGACCGCATCGACCAGAAGGAGCTGCCCCTCGACAAGAACTTCACCGTTGAGGGCAACGGCGCCGGGGTGACCGCGTACGTCCTCGACACCGGCATCGACTACCAGCACACCGAGTTCGGCGGGCCCGACGCCACACGTGCCACCTTCGGCTTCGACGCCATCAACGACGGCCGGAACGGACAGGACTGCCAGGGTCACGGCACGCATGTCGCCGGCACGCTCGCGGGCAAGACGTACGGGATCGCACGCAAGGCGAACCTGGTCAGCGTCCGCGTCCTCGGCTGCGACGGCCAGGGCACCTGGTCGGGGATCATCGCGGGCCTGGACTGGGT
This sequence comes from Streptomyces sp. NPDC054932, assembly GCF_053610205.1. Classification (NCBI taxonomy): domain Bacteria; kingdom Bacillati; phylum Actinomycetota; class Actinomycetes; order Kitasatosporales; family Streptomycetaceae; genus Streptomyces; species Streptomyces sp. NPDC054932. The sequence goes on from NZ_JBSGXU010000035.1 coordinate 33,269, forward strand.
GGCCAAGAACGCCAAGCAGCCGGCCGTGCTGAACGGTTCCCTGGGCGGGGAGCGGTCGGACACGGTCAACGCCGCCGCGGACGCGGTCACCGACGCCGGTGTGCTGCCGGTGATCGCGGCGGGCAACTCCGCGAAGGACGCGTGCTTCGTTTCGCCGGCGTCCGCCTCGCGCGTGGTGACGGTCGCGGCGAGCAACGAGTGGGACGAGGAGACCGACTTCTCGAACTGGGGCTCGTGCGTCACCCTCTACGCGCCGGGCCAGGCCATCGTCTCCGCCAAGCTCGGCGGCGGCAGCGTGGCTCTCAACGGCACGTCGATGGCCGCCCCGCACGCCGCCGGTGTCGCCGTCCTGTACAAGCAGGCGCACCCGGGCGCAGCCCCCGAGGAGGTCGCGGCGTTCCTCGAGGAGGAGTCCACCAAGGACGTGTTGACCAGCGTCAGCAAGTCCTCCCCGAACAAGCTGCTGTACACCGCCGGTCTCTGACCCGCCCGCCGGTCGCCCGTACGGGTGAATTTCCCGGACCTTTCACGGGATACGACATACGGGTGATCACCCGTACAAATGCCCGGGGAAGACCCTTTCTGCAGCGTGCGCAAAGGGCCTTCCCGGGCGGTATCCGCGGCTGGGCCAGGCGGGGGCGGATGGCTCAAGTCCTCCGTGCGACATACCCGATGTACGGGAGGGCCGCACCCCGGGGCGTTCGCCGGTTGACGGGCGCGGCTCCCCTTCACGCCGATCCACACGCACTTCAGGGAGTTCTCTCGATGCGTCTGCTCGCCGCACGCCTGACCACGGCCGCTGTCCTCACGCTGACCTCAGTGGCGGCCGGTTCGGCCTCCGCCGACACCCCGGAGCCCACCCCGGCGCCGCTGCTCACCGCTACGAACCCCATCCCCGAGAACTACATCGTCACCCTCGACAAGTCCGCGTCCCCGGCGAAGGTCGCGGCGTCCCTCGGGGTGAAGGCGAAGTTCACGTACCGCTCGGCGCTGAACGGCTTCGCCGCGAACCTCAGCGACAAGCAGCTGAAGATCGCACGGCACACGGCGGGCGTGCAGTCCGTGGCACAGGACGCGCTGGTCTCCGCCCCGCCGGTCCCGTCGAGCGGGGTCGCGACCAAGGCGCCCTCGAACTCCTGGGGCCTGGACCGGATCGACCAGAGGGAGCTGCCGCTCGACAACGAGTTCAGCCCCAACACCAACGGCCAGGGCGCGACGGCGTACATCCTCGACAGCGGCATCGACTTCGCGCACCCCGAGTTCGGGGGCCGCGCGCGCCGCGGCTTCGACGCGATCGGCGACGGCCGCAACGGCGCGGACTGCAACGGCCACGGCACGCACGTCGCGGGCACGGTCGGCGGCGAGACCTTCGGTGTGGCGCACAAGGTGAGCCTGGTCAGCGTCCGGGTCCTCGGGTGCGACGGCCGGGGCCCCTGGTCGGGGATCATCGCGGGCCTGGACTGGGTGGCCAACAACGCCCGGCAGCCGGCCGTCCTGAACGCCTCGCTGGGCGGCAACCGCTTCGAGCCGGTCAACAACGCCACGAACGCCCTGTTCAACGCCGGCGTGCTGCCGATCGTCGCGGCGGGCAACGACAACATCGACGCCCGAGCGGTCTCGCCCGCCTCCACCCCGAACGCGGTGACGGTCGGCGCGACCAACCGCTTCGACCAGGAGACCGACTTCTCCAACTGGGGCGAGATCCTCGACCTCTACGCCCCCGGCCAGGACATCATCTCCGCGCGGGCGAACGCCCGGAACAGTGTGTCGATGAGCGGCACGTCCATGGCCGCGCCGCACGTCACCGGAGTGGCGGCCCTCTACAAGGCCGCGCACCCCACCGCCACCCCGAACGAGGTGGCGAACTGGCTGAAGAACGAGGCCACGGAGGACGTCATCCAGAACCTCAGCGACAACGGCCCCGACAAGTTGCTGTTCACCAACGGTCTCTGAGCGACCCGACGAACCGGGCCCAGGCCTGCGCGTGGAACACCACGTGCGGGCCTTCGGGCTGCTTGGAGTCCCTCACGGGGACGAGGCCGGGGTGGCCGTCGCTGACTTCCAGGCAGTCGCCGCCAGTGCCGTCGCTGTAGCTGGATTTGTGCCAGGTGTCCTTACGAGTGCTGGTCATGTTCGTAATCCTCCGCCGCGGACTCGATCATGGCCAGCGAATCGGTGGGTGACAGCGCACTGGCCGTGAGGAGATCGTAGGTCAGCGAGTGACGGGTAACCGTGGCTGGATCGTCCAACAGGACGCCTATGGCGTTGCCTTGGACGTAAGCAAGTGGAGGGGCGCTCTCGAAGGTCATCAGCTTCAAGGTGCCTCCCATGGACGAATGGGCTCCTGCGCCGAACGGCAGTACCTGCACGAAGATCCGGCGGGCGCGGATCAGGGCCGCGATGTGCCGAAGGGCCTCCCCCATCACCGCCCTACTGCCGACGACCCTCCGAAGGACGGCTTCGTCCAGCACACACCAAAACAAGGGTGTTGTTGGGTCGGACAGCAGCTTGGCGCGGTCCAGCCGGTTCGCGACCAGCTCGGCGATGACCTCTTCCGTGGCCGTTGGCTGGTAGGCGATGAACACTGCCCGGGCGTACGACTCCGGCTGCAGCATCCCTGGTAGGGCCAGGGGCGCGTACTCGCGGATCGTCTTTGCTTCGGCTTCTGCCTCGGCAGCCTCAGCGAAGTGGTTCGGGTACTTGGACTTGGCCAGGGCCCCGCAGTTGCGGACGAAGAAGCCGTTCGTGTCGAGGATGTCGTCTATCTGGCGGGCGAACTCGAGGTGCATGCGGCGCGTGCCCGCTTCGAGCTGGCCGATGAACGAGCCGCTGACGAAGAGCGGTTCGCCGAGTTCGGCCTGGCTCATGCTGGCGCGCTCGCGGGCCACGCGGAGCTCGGCTCCGAGCAGGGCGCGGGGTGAGGAGGAAGGATCGAGGTTCTTACCTGCCATGGCGACTCCCGGGCCAACAGGTGGGGTTGTTCTCGGCGCTTCCTTGAAAGGCTAGCCAGCCCGTCGCCACTCTGTGTGCTGAACGTGAACACGCAGAGTGGAAAGGTGACATGTGATGGTGATGACCTCGCAGGAGCGCATCCTCGCGGCCGAGGAGGCGGTGCGCCAGCTCAAGGAGGCGCTCACCGGCGTGGGTGTGGTCTTCCCCTCGCTGGACGTGGAGCGGGTCTCGGCCGCCGGTTCGTACGGGCTGCCCCTGGTCGACCTGGGCCGCTGCAACCTGGACACCGCGCTCCGGCTGGCCGCCGTCCTGCACGAGCGGGCGGCGGGCGCGTGAGCGAGGCAGTGGATGCCGCGAACTTCGCCTTCGAGCTCGGCTGGAAGCTGCGCGGCCTGGAGACGGCGCTGGCCGGCGGCGCGTGGAGGCGTGGAGGCATGGGGCTGTCCGTGCGCGTGCACGGCGAAGAGGGCGGCACGCCCTGGACGGCCGTCGGGGACGACGGGGAGCGGCGGGAGGCGCGGACGGCCGCCACGGCGGACGAGGCGACCGCGCTGGTACAGGAAGCCTTCGGGCTGACCGCATGGCGCCCCAAGCCGCCTCCGCCGCCGGGGTGGCAGCGGTTCACTCTGATCCACTGCCCGGTGGGGGAGCCGCCGAGCTACGAACGTATCGAGGCGCGGCCGCCGCAGGGGTGCGTGGTCGAGTACGTCGGCGGATACTTCGGGCTGCGCTGCGAGCGGCCGGGGGCGCGGCTGCTGGATGCCGTCGCCGAGACCTGCCGGGAGGTCCGGGCGGAGCACGGGCTGCTCATGTCGGACCTCGGCATCGAGAAGCTGTGGGAGTGGTCGCAGGACGGTACGGACGGGTGGGGTGCGGAGATCGTGGGCCAACTGCTGCTGATGGCCGCCGAGCGCGGGCCGAGGCTCGGTTACGGCGTCGATGACCTGGTGCGGTTCCTGCGTACTGCCGCGGGCTGATCCGTGTTCAGCTGGTGATGCGTTCGCCGTCGTACTCGCCGTCCACGCAGTTCCACACGCCGACGGCGGAGTCGTACTCCACAGTTCCCCCGCCGACCTCGCACGTCGGTCCGGGGACAGTCGGTACGGCGCCCTGTGCAGCGGGGACCGCGGCGCCCAGGGCGGCCAGTACGAGGGTGGCGGTGACCGCGAGAATTCGGGTACGCATGGGACTCCTCCGGGGGCGACATCAACACGTCAACACCAGCCTCCCTCTGCGGCGGCTCGGGTGCACTCCGGCGGGGGCGCACAAGGGGGCGCACGAGAGGCGCCGCTCACCGTCGAGCGGCAGGCTGGTGTTATGGCGAACACGCCCGAGGTAACCGTGGGGGCGCCTGAAGACCTCGGCTTGCGGTCGGTTTCGGTGGGCGGCAAGCGTGTCGGCAAGGCCGGGTCCCTCAAGGAACTCCGAAGAATCCTGGATCGTGCCGGTGTGCCACCGGGGCACGAGATCCACTGGCTCGGCGGAGACAGCACCGTCTGGCCGGACGAGGTCTGGACGTACCTGCGGCGAACCACTTGTTTCGTCATGGTTGCCGGCCTCCTTGCGACGGCATGGCCGCTCTTCCGGATCGGAATGTCGGACAGCGGCGATGCCCTCACGTACGCCGGGCGGATCGCGGGACTCACCATCCTCGCTGTGGCCTTGGTGGAGGCGTTGGCCGTCCTGGCCGCCATCGACTACTGGACCAAACGTCGGTGGCGCTACTCGGGAGTCGTCGTCCTGATCGGAGTCGTGATCTCCCTCTTCTGCAGCGCCGCCCTGCTCCTCCTGCAGATCGGCGAGCGGTTCACCGGTTACACCGTGGTCGGGATCGTCCTCGGTGTCTGGTCCGCGGTGGCCCTGATCGGGCTTTTCAAATGCGGGGCGTGGAAGGGGCTCCACGTCCCCAGGAAAATCGCGATCGGGGTGATAATCTCCACCCTTCTCGCCGCCGCCAACCTTGCATATTCGCAGATCTATGTTCCCTATGTGACGTTGCCGCTCATCCAGAGCGGGGCCGAGTTCAAGGAATCGAACATGGTGAAGGGGGCGCCGCAGGTGTACGTGACGGTCCATCTGTTCGTGAAGAACGCAGGCCAGGTGCCCGTTTACGTCCTCGGCAGCATCTACTGGGTCCATGGCGTGCCTGCGAACAACAAGGACGACAAAAAGACTGCCGCAGCCGACTTGCTCTACGACGGCGAGTTCGTGACGCCGGTCGGCCGCGTACTGAATCCGGGGGAAGAGATCGCCCAGGATGCGGTCATCGAGATAAAGCGCCCCGAACATGAATATGAGGCGGTCAGGGCACGGACCGAGGTGTACGTGATCAGGAAAGACAGAATGAAGATGACCGCGGACTACGAGCGCTCTTTGCTGCAGGGAAAGAGGCTCAAGGCGGACTGCCAGCCGGGGGATCCTGCCAATGCGGAGTCCAGATACCGGACCGGGATCTCGAACAGCAGTGAAATCCTGAACGTGACCCGCGGCCGACAGCGCATCACCGTGTGGAGGGTGGGCGGCAAGGAGCCGCACGTCATCGTGGATGTGTCGCCACCGGGTGAACGGATCCCCTTCGACTCCCGAAACCCCATCGCGAACGAAGAGGCCGTCGAACGGTACGGCCTCACGCAGATCCGTGGCTCCATTGCGCAGACGCCCTACCGGGAGCTCCTGGAGAAGGCCAGCGCCACCGAAAGGGGCGCGACCCCGCCCTCGGCCCCGACCCCGACTCCTACCCCGCTCCAGTCTCCGGCCCGGTGACCCCCTCTCACAGCGGGGCGTCGGTGCGCAGGCGGGCGTGGAGGTGTTCGTCGTGCCAGCCGTCCGCGTGGAGGAGGGCGCCGCGCATGGTGCCTTCCAGGGGATAGCCCGCCTTCGTGGCGATGGCGCACGAGGCCGGGTTGGCCACCGAGTGGGTGATCCGCACCCGGTGCAGGCCGAGGTCCTCGAACGCCCAGCGGCCGACCCGGTCGGTGGCCGCCACCATGACCCCGCGTCCGCGTCCGGCGGGCAGCAGCCAGTACAGGATCTCGCCGCTGCCGCCCGCGAGATCGATGTCGCCGATGCCGATGAGTCCGAGGGCCGGGCCACCGGCGGCGGGGGCGACGGCCCAGATCGCGGCCTCCTCGTCCTGCCAGCGGGCGTGCCAGCGGGCGATCCGCTCCTTCGCCCCTTCCGGGGTGAGCGGTTCGGGGCGGTTCCAGTGCAGGATGTCCGGGTCGAGGCAGGACTCGACGAGTGCGGGGACGTCGTGGTCCGTCGACCAGGGGCGCAGCAGCAGGCCGCCCGGCAGGGCGAACTCGGGCTGCGGCAGGGCGCGCATCCGGCCGGCCGGGACCACGGGAGGTATCGAGTTGATCATCCCTGCATCATGACGGGCGGGGCGGGGCGGGGTGGGACGGCGGGGGAGGGCCTACGCCGGGACGCGTTCCTTCGGGGGTGCTCCGGCGGCGGTCGTGGTGTCCGGGTCCGGGTCGGTGTTGAGGTCGGTCAGCATCCGGCGGGTGAAGCCGAAGAAGTAGGTGGCGGCGAAGCCCACCAGGTACCCGACCAGCAGGCCGCCCGCGTAGATCGCGAGGGTGGCGCCGGCGCTCGACCGGCCGTCCAGCAGCGGGAACAGGGCCCAGCCCGAGGGGCCGATGGCGGTGGAGCCGAAGGCGACGCCCAGTTGGTGGAAGAGGCCGACGAAGGCGCCGCCCGCCGCGCCGCCGATGCAGGCGGTGACGAAGGGGCGGCCGAGCGGCAGGGAGACGCCGTAGATCAGGGGTTCGCCCACGCCGAGGAAGCCGGCCGGGAGCGCCGACTTGATGGTGGCGCGGAGCGAGCCGTTGCGCGGGAGCCGGCAGTAGACGGCGATGGCCGCGCCGACCTGGCCCGCGCCCGCCATGGCGAGGATGGGCAGCAGGACGGTGTAGCCGTCCTGCTCGATCAGGGTGGTGTGGATGGGGATCAGGGCCTGGTGCAGGCCGAGCATCACGAGGGGGAGGAAGAGGCCGCCGAGGACCAGGCCCGCGAAGGCGCCGCCGCCGGAGAGGAGCCGGTCGGCGAAGGAGCCGATGGCGGCGGAGGCCCCACCGGCGAGGAACATCAGGCCGAAGATGGTGACGAGGCCCGAGACCAGCACCGTGAGGGTGGGGGTGACGAGGACGTCCAGGGCCTCGGGGACCCACCTGCGGCACCACTTCTCCACGTACACGGCGAGGAGGGCCGCGGCGAGCGCGCCGAGGACGCCGCCCTGGCCGGGCTTGAGTTCCAGCCCGAAGGCGTCGATCTTCGCGACGCCCGGGAAGACGATGATCGCGGCGACCGCGCCGCCCAGGATCGGCGTGCCGCCGAACTCCTTGGCCGTGTTGTGGCCGACGAAGACCGCGATCAGGGACATGAAGCCGGACGCGATCGCGGCGAGGGCGGGTACGACGGCGGGCACCTGGCCCAGATTCGTCAGGAGGCCGTTCAGCCCGGCGATGATGCCGCAGCCGATCAGTGCCGGGATCAGCGGGACGAAGATGTTCGCGATCCGGCGCAGGAACAGTTTGAAGGGGGTGGCGTTGCGGGCCTTCTGAGCCTCCTTCAGCGCCGCGCCCCGGTCGGCGAGGTCGTCCGCGGTGATGGTCGGCGCCCCGGCCGGCGCCGCCGAGCGGCCCTCCTCGACCAGGGCCTCGAACTCGGGGGTCACGCGGGAGACCGTGCCCGGTCCCAGCACGATCTGGTAGGTGGTGTCGTCCTCGACGACGCCGAGGACCGCCGGGAGGGCCCGCAGGGCCTCGTCCTGGACGAGGGAGCGGTCGCGCAGCGAGATGCGCAGGCGGGTCATGCAGTGCGCGATCGAGGTGATGTTGTCCGGGCCGCCGACCAGCGGAAGGATCGCGGCGGCTGTGGCGCGGTTCTTGTCAGTGGACATGTGTGGATCGCCTTGGCTCGGGGGGCGGGGCGGGGTCGGTACCGGGGCGCAGGTCAGCGGGCGGGGGCGAGGGCGAGTGCGAGGGCGGCGCGCAGGTGGCCGCGGGAGGCGGCGAGGAGCTCGGCGGCCGTGGGTCCGTCGACCCCGCCGAGGACGACGAGGACGGCATTCTTGACCTCGCCGTCCGTGGCGGTCAGCGCGGCCTCGATCTCCTCGTCGGGGGCGCCGGTGGCCAGCGCCACGATGCGGCGGGCGCGGGCGCGCAGCTTCTCGTTCGAGGAGCGCATGTCGACCATGAGGTTCCCGTACGTCTTCCCGAGCCGGATCATCGTGATGGTCGAGATGAGGTTGAGGACGAGCTTCTGCGCGGTGCCGGCCTTCAGACGGGTGGATCCGGTGAGGAGTTCGGGTCCGACGACGACCTCGATGCCGTGGTCGGCGGCCGCGGCGAGGGCGGATGCGGCGTTGCAGGAGAGGCCGACGGTGAGCGCGCCGCGGGTCCGGGCGAACTCGACGGCGCCGATGGCGTAGGGGGTGCGGCCGGAGGCGGAGATGCCGACGACCGTGTCGTCCGGCCCGAGGTCCAGTGCGGTGAGGTCCTCGGCGGCGAGCTCCCCGGAGTCCTCGGCGCCTTCGACGGCTTTGACCATGGCCGTCGGGCCGCCCGCGATCAGGCCGACGACCTCGGCCGGGTCGGTGTTGAAGGTGGGCGGGCACTCGCTGGCGTCCAGGACGCCCATCCGGCCGGCGGTGCCGGCGCCCGCGTAGACGAGCCGGCCGCCCCGGGCCATCCGCTCGGCGATCGCGTCGACGGCGGCGGCGATCTGCGGCAGCTGCCCGGCGACGGCGGCCGGGACGGTGGCGTCCTCGGCGTTCATGGTGCGGGCGATGTCGAGGGTGGACAGCCGGTCGATCTCGGCGAGTTCCGGTCGGAAGGCCTCGGTGGTGAGGGTGTCCAGCTGGGCGCGGAGTTCTTCGTACGCGGTCATGTGGCTCCCTGGTGTGCGGGCTGAGCTTCAAGATCGGGGCTCCGCCCCCGGACCCCGCGTCTCAAACGCCGGCGGGGCTGGATGTGGTGGGGCTGGATTTGGCGGTGTGGCGGTGGGCGAGCGCCTCGTAGGAGGCGGCGAGGGCGGGCGCGGCGCTCTCGTACGTCTGCTGCGCGACGCCGACGAAGAGGCAGTCGACGACGAGCAGCTGGCTGGTCCGGCTGGACATGGCGGCCGGGCGCAGCCGGGTCTCGCGGGCGGCGGAGGTGGCGAGGACGAGGTCGGCGCAGTGGGTGACGGGGCTGTTGGGGCGGCCGGTGAGGGCGAGGGTGGTGGCGCCGCGCTCGAAGGCGACGCGCAGCGGCTCGATCACATCGCCCGTGGTGCCGGAGTGGGTGATGGCGACGGCCACGTCTCCGGGGCGGAGCTGGACGGCGCCGGTGACGGCCAGGTGGGGGTCGCTGTGGGCGTGGGCGAGGAGGCCGATGCGCAGCAGCTTCTGTGCGAGGTCCTGGCCGACGAGGGCGGAGGCGCCGACGCCGTAGATGTCGATGCGGCGGGCGGTCGCGAGGGCGGTGACGGCGCCGGCGAGCTGGGTGAGGTCGAGCGCGGCGGCGGTGTCGGTGAGGGTCTGCGCCTCCTCGTGGGCCAGCTTGGCGACGACGTCCGCGAGGGGGTCGTCGACGGCTATGTCGACGGTGACGGCGGGGGCGGCGCCGGATTCCTGCTGGGCGGCGAGGGCGGCGAGGGCGAGGCGCAGGTCGCGGTAGCCGGGGTAGCCGAGGAGGCGGGCGGTGCGGACGACGGTCGCCTCGCTGGTGCCGGTGTGCTCGGCGAGGGCGGAGACGGTGAGCCGGGCGCAGCCGGCGGGGTCGGCGGCGACGGCTTCGGCGACGGCCTGCACGGAGCGGGGAAGGGACGGGCCGAGGCTGCGGATCCGGGCCCGGAGGGCGTGGGGCGGGGGAGGCGGGGTGCGGTCGTCGCGGGGGCCGTGGGCGGGGCCGTGGGCGTGACCGTCGGTGGGGAGGGGCGTACGGCTGGAAGTTTCCTTCGGCTGCTGGCTCACTCCTGAAACTTATTTTCGACCCGGGTCCCGGTCAATACGCCATTGGGCCTCGAAAAGAGGGCCTTCGTCAGTGGGCCCTCCCGGGTCCACAATGGGCGCATGGACCACGCGACCCCCCTGGAGCAGGCGCTGCACGTCGCCCGTGCACTTGTTCTTGCCGATCTCGCTGCCGGCGAGGTCGCCGATGCCGATGTCGTCTCCCTCGTCGAGGACTCGGTCACGCACCGCCGGTGGTGGGTGGAGCAGTGGCCGGAAGGGGTCGACTACCTTGCCGGACTCGTCGCCCAGGACGTGCAGGACGCGCTGCTGGAGAAGTACGGTCGCTGGCCGCTGTGCCCGGTCTGCAACCACGGCGACCCGCACGCGCTGGACGTGGAGCCGGAGCTGGGACCCGACCCGCACTGGGTGTGTTCGGAGGCGGGCGTGAAAGTGGCCGCGGTCGGCGGCCTGGGCCCGGTCTTGGGCCTCCGGTGAGCCGCCGGTGACCGTCTACATCGACCCGCCGACCTGGCCGGGCCACGGCCGCATGTGGTCGCACCTGGTCAGCGACGTCTCGTACGAGGAGCTGCACGCCTTCGCGGCCGGCATCGGCTGCCCGCCGCGGGCCTTCGAGCGGGACCACTACGACGTGCCCTCCTACCGGTACGCGGACGCGGTCGGCGCCGGGGCGGTGGAGATCGGCAGCAAGGAACTCGTCCGCCGCCTCACGGCGGCCGGCCTGCGCCGCCCGAAGGGCCGGCCGGCGGCCTAGGGTCTCTGTCCGGCAGCCGTCGCCCTCGCGTCGCTCCTGATGTGGGCGTGACACCTTGACGACAACTCCGAGGAGCCCGGTCTAGGAACCCGGTTTCGGAGTCGGGGGTGCGGACGGCTCCGGGACGGTGTGGGGCTGGGCCGCAGGCGGGAGCTCCCAGACGTGGTCCGGTGTCACGATCTTGGTGACCGTGTTGGCGATGAGGGAGCTCAGGTTGCTGAACTTCCCGTCGACGTCGGAGTTCACCACGACCACCATGGTGGCGTGGGCCTGCGGGAGCCGGACGGCGACGGTCTCGTAGCCGGGCAGCTCGCCGTTGTGGCCGATCCAGCCGTCGAGCTCGGCGATGCCGAGCCCGTAGCGCACGTCGGGGTGTCCGGTGGGCAGCATGCGCAGCCGCTGAGCCTGGGTGCCCGGCTCCAGCAGGCGGTCGCCGTCGGGCAGCTTCCCGGTGACCAGGGTCGGGACCCAGGAGTGCAGGTCGTCCATGGTGGAGATCATTGCGCCGGCCGCCCAGGCCCAGGACGGGTTCCAGGTGGAGGCGTCGACGGTCGCGCCGTTCGGGGTGAAGTTCGTGTAGCCGTGCACGTACGGGGACGCGATTTCCGCGCCGGTCGGCAGCGAGGTCGCGTCCAGGTCTGCCGGTTCGAGGACGTGCTGCTGCAGGTAGGCGTGCAGGGGCTGCCCGCCTACCTTCTCGACGAGCAGGCCGAGCAGGACGGTGTTGGTGTTGGAGTACTCCCAGCGCGTGCCCGGCGGGAAGTCGGCAGGGTGCCGGAAAGCGGCGTCCAGCAGCTCCTGCGGGGTCCAGGCGCGGTGTGGGTCGGCCTTGTAGGTGGCCAGCAGGCGCGGGTCCTCGGTGTAGTTGTAGAGGCCGCTGCGCATGTCGGCGAGCTGCCGGACGGTGATCCTGTCGCCGCCGGGCACGCCGTCGAGGTACGTCGAGACCGGCGCGTCGAGCCGTACCTTCCCGTCGTCGACGAGCTGGAGGACGGCGGTGATGGTGAAGGTCTTGGTGACGCTGCCGATGCGGGTGTGCATGTCGGGCTTGATGGGGGCGCCGGTGGCCTTGTCGGCGGTGCCGAAGGTGCGCACGTAGGGGTCTTCGCCGTCGATCCACAGGCCGACGCCCACCCCGGGGATGGCGGCCTCGCGCATGGCCGCGGTGATCGCGTCGTCGAGCTGCTCGGCGGTCGCCGGGTCGATGTCGACCCGGCCCGGCAGGGCGGCCGCTGGGGCCTGGCCCGCGCACAGCGCGGTCAGCAGCAGGGAGGCGGCTGCCAGGACGGCGGGCGTGCGGTACCGGCCCATGGAGGATCTCCTCTGACGCACGTCCCCGAGCGGTCACCGGCTCCCCGAGCGGACCTTCTCATCGTAGGAAGGCGGGTCCGGGGCGGCGACCGGGACCGGGCTCGGTCCCGTCCTCCGGCAGACCGTACGGGCCGAAGCCGCCCCGCCGCACCACCTGACCTGCGGACATCACTCCCGCACCGGAGCCCGCCCGGTGGGACTCCGGAGGCGGGGACGATCCCGGGATTCAAGACACGAGAGGAAAGCCCCACACCGAACCCCACCCCTCCCGCCCATGGAGCACGCTCACTCGCTTGAGTGAAAAATGCCAACTTGACTGGTTTCTGGGAGGGTTGCCTGATCTACGCTCAGCGCGAGACACCACATCACCGCTGACATACGTCGGCCCCCGCCGGGACTGCAATCCCAGTGCGGGGGCCTGACCACCGAGGAAGCAGGACCTTCCTGATGGATACCCAGAACACTAGCGTGCGCCCGCACGCCCAGTCCCGGAACGACGGGGAAAACCACCCCTCCCGGCGAATCCGTGCGCACACCCGATCCGGCGGGGTCATCCACGACAACGCCCGCCACACCACCCGCTTCACGGTGATCGGAAACCACCTCGCCAAGCACCCCGAGCTGTCGCTGCTGGCCATCGGCCTGGCCGTGCACATTCAGTCCCTTCCCGGCGGCGCGCTCATCGACATCCGGACCCTGGCCGCCCGTTTCCCCGAGGGGAAGACCCGGATCGCCGGCGCCCTGCGCGAGCTGGAGGCCCACGGCTATCTGCGCCGCACCTGCGAACGCACCAGCGGCGGTCGCGTCGTCACCCGCACGGTCTCCTGCAACCAGCCGGGCCGGTCCGGCGCCACGGACGAGCCGCAACCGAAGCCCCGGCGCCCCGCCCGCCGGGAGGGCGAGCCGCCGCGCCGTGCCCTGCCCGCGGTGCCGCAGCCCGCGTACCGCGCCCCTGACCTCCTCCGGTCCGCCATCGATGTCCTCGCAGGCCTCCGCCGTGGAGATCCCCGCCTCCTGCTCTCCGTCGCCGACGTCGAGCACCTCGCCCCCGGAGTCGCGGCCTGGCTGGAGCGCGACCTGCCGCCGAGCGCCGTACACCACGCCCTGACCGCCGACCTGCCGGCGGAGCCCCTGCACCGCCCGGCCGCCCTCCTGGCCCACCGCCTCGCGGCCCAGCTCCCGCCCGTGCCCCCGTTCCGCGCCCCGGCAGCGCCTCCGGCCATCAGACACCCGCTCCAGAACTGCGACCTCTGCGACCACGCCTTCCGCGGCCCGGAACGGGGGACCTGCCGGGCGTGCGCGTCGGGGGCGGATCGACTTCCCGGGATCGCCGACGCGAGTAGCCGGGGAAAACCTTAGGCGCGGGCGGGCTCCTCGGCGTGGGTCAGGGCTGCTGCGCCCCCTCCGGCGATCACGCGGGTCGCGCGCGGCGGTGTACGGCGGTCCAGGCGCAGGGCGAGCACGGTGAGGGCGATCGCGGTGACCGTCATTGCGGCGCCCGCCCAGGCGGTGGCGGCGAAGCCCAGGTCCGCGTCGATGACGGTGCCGCCGAGCCAGGGGCCACCGGTGTTGCCGAGGTTGAAGGCGGCCGTGGTGGTGGCACCGGCCAGGGTCGGGGCGGCGCCGGCCACGTTGAACATGCGGGCGTTGAGCGCCGGGGCGGTGAAGAAGGCCGAGAAGCCGAGCAGGAAGGCGAGGGCGACGGCCGCGGCGGCGGAGGAGGCCAGCAGGGCGAGCGCGGCGAGGAAGACGGTCGAGGCGGTGATGCCCCAGATCATCACCCCGAAAAGGTGCGCGTCGGCGATCCGCCCGCCGACGGTGGTGCCGGCCAGCGCGCCGATGCCGAAGAGGCCGAGGATCCACGGGACCCACTGCGAGTCCAGCCCGGCCACGTCGGTGAGCAGCGGTGACAGGTAGCTGAAGGCGCAGAAGACGCCGCCCGCGGCCAGCGCCGTGATGGCGATGGAGAGCCACACCTGGCGGTCGCGGTAGATGCGCAGCTCGCGCCCGAGCGACGGCTTCTCGGCGGGCAGCGGGATCTTCGGGATCAGCGCCAGGATGCCGACGAGGGCGATCGCGGAGGCCGCGGCGACCGACCAGAAGGCGGAGCGCCAGCCCAGGTGCTCGCCGAGGAAGGCGCCGGCGGGGACCCCGAGGACGTTGGCGATCGACAGCCCGCCGATCATGACGGCCATCGCGCGGGCCCGCTGGTCCTTGTCGACCATGGCGATGGCGACGGCCGCGCCCACCGCCCAGAAACCGGCGCAGGTGAACGCGGAGACCACGCGGGAGGCGAAGAGGAGCTCGTACGAGGGGGCCAGCGCGCCCGCGACCTGCCCGAGGCCGAAGAGGCTGATGAGGGAGACGAGGGTGGTGCGCCGGGGGAGGCGCAGGGTGGCCACGGCCAGCAGCGGCGCTCCGACGACCATGCCGATCGCGAAGGCGGATATGAGCAGGCCCGCCTGCGGGATGGTGACGCCCATGTCCTCGGCGATGGGCGGCAGCAGGCCGGAGAGCATGAATTCGCTGGTGCCGAGCGCGAAGACGGACAGTCCCAGGATGTAGACGGCGACGGGCATGCGGGGGCGTGCGGCAGCTGCGGGCATGACTGTCACCAACCATTGCGAACGCGATCGAATTCCCCGGGGTGTGTCATTCGTGTGACGTGAGCGTGGCGAGCTCCGCGGTGAGGTTGGCGCGGGCCGGGGCTTCCCAGTGCGCGGCTCCGTGGGGGGTGCGGAAGAGCCTCGGCAGCTCGAGGAGGTGGCGCAGGACGGCGGCGCGGCCGGTACGGAAGGCGTCGTCCGGGACGAAGCCGTACTCGGCGCGGACGGCGGCGGCGTAGGCGGCGTAGGCGTCCGGATCCCCGGCCAGGACGCCCAGGTCGGCGTCGCAGAGCGTCTCCCCGTCGGTGTCGCCGGGGGCGGGGTCGTGGGTGACGGTGAGCCGGACCAGCCGGGCCACCTCGGCGGTGCGCGCGGGGTCGATGCCGAGCTCGGGGAGGGCGCGCTCGGCCATGGCGGCGCTGCGCTCCTCGTTCTCGGAGCGGTCGGGGCGGTAGACGGCGTCGTGGAACCAGGCGGCGAGCCGCACGGCGGCGGGATCGGCGGCGTGCGGGGCCAGTACGTCTATCCGCGCGAGTACGTCGGCCAGGTGGGTGGTGGTGTGGTACCGGCGCTGCGGCTCCGCCCAGGCGGCGAGGAGGCGGTCGGCGTAGGGGGCGGGATCGCGGTCGGCGGGGGCGCCGGCGGCGCTGACGGTCGCGTGCCAGCGGGCCCGGAGGTCGGCGGTGTCGCTGTGCTGGGTGCCTGTGTCCATGGGCACATTGTGGGGGTGGCGTGATTGTGCTGGTGGAGCGCGGGCGGAGGCCCGTACCCTGGATATTGGACTAGACCTATTTTTCCTGGGTTTCCGAGCATTTCCGAGCTGCTTTCCGAAGGATGGGATCGAATGAGCAACCGTGCGCTCCTGGAGGTGATCGCCCTCGACGTGGAGGATGCGGTCGCGGCCCGGGCCGGTGGGGCGGACCGACTCGAACTGGTCACCGACATGGCCGCCGACGGGCTCACCCCGCCGCGCGAGACCTTCGCGGCGATCAGGGCGGCGGTCGACATCCCGCTGCGCGTGATGCTCCGCAAGACGGACGGCTTCGCGGCCGGTGACGTCTCCGTCCTGGCCCGGGCGGCGCGGGAACTGCGGGCGGAGGGCGCGCAGGAGTTCGTCCTCGGCTTCCTGGACGCGGACGGCGCACCCGACCTCGCCGCCGTCGAGGCGGTCGTCGCGGAGCTGGACGGCTGCAGCTGGACCTTCCACCGGGCGATCGACCGGGCGGCCGACCGCGACCAGCTGCGCAAGGCGCTGGCCGATGCGCCGGGGCTGGACACGTTCCTGACGGCCGGGTCGGCGGCCGGGGTCGACGAGGGCCTGCCGGTGCTGGTCGCCGAGGCGGCGCGGCGGGGCGAGCCGGGGTACGGGGCGCGGATCCTGGTGGGCGGCGGGCTGACCCTCGCGCACCTGCCGGTGCTGCGCGAGGCCGGGATCGACGCCTTCCACATCGGCGGGGCGGCGCGGCCCTCCGGGTGGGGGCGGCCGGTCTCGGCGGCGGCCGTCGCCGAGTGGCGCACCGCCCTGTCCTGACGGGGGTCCGGCTGTCGGCCGCGCCACCGCTGCCGGGGGCGCCGCCCCCGGACCGCCGCGCCTCAAACGCCGGCGAGGCTGGATTTTCCGGCCCCTCCGGCGTTCGGGCGCGGGGCGGAGGGGCGGCGCCCCGGGAAGACGGGCCGCAGGTCAGGCCAGGTCAGGCCAGGGCGGTCGGGAGCGGGGCCGAGTGCAGGGCCGTCAGGCCCGAGACCGCGCGGGTGAGGCAGACGTACAGCCGGCGCAGACCCGTCCGTTCGTCCGGCTCGCCGTCCACGATCGCCGCGGGCTCGTCCAGGACCACGTAGTCGTACTCCAGGCCCTTCGCCAGCGACGCCGGGACGAGGGTCAGCCGCGACTCGGCGGTGGTCTCCTCGCCCGGCGACAGGTACGGCATCCCCGCCTCCGCCAGGGCCTGCGCCAGGACCGGGATGCGGGCGTCGGCCGCGATCAGGCCGATCGAGCCCTCGTGGACGAGGGAGTCGCGGCAGGCGGCGACCACCGCCGCCGTCAGCTCCGCGGTCTGCGCGATCCGCAGTGAGCCCGGCGTCTCACGGACCGAGGAGACCGGGGCCAGGCCCGGGGAGATCGACGGCAGCAGGCGGGAGGCGTACGCGATCACCTCGCGCGGCACGCGGAAGCCCGCGGTCAGCTCCTCCACCACCGCCTGCGGCTTGCCGAGGTGGGTGAGGGCCTCGTCCCAGCTGCGCGTGGCCCACGGGGTGGTGCCCTGCGCGAGGTCGCCCAGCACCGTCGCCGAGCCCGTGGTGCAGCGCCGCCCCACCGCCCGGTACTGCATCGGCGACAGGTCCTGGGCCTCGTCGAGGACCACGTGGCCCAGCGAATGCGTCCGCTCCACCAGGTCGGCCGCCTCGTCGATCAGGACCAGGTCCGCCGCCGACCACTTCGCCGACTTCACGCTCCGGAACGGCTTCGGCCACAGGAGGAGCTTCTGCTCGTCCTCGGTGAGGACGTCCGCCGCGTGCAGCGCGAGGAACTCCGGATCGGACAGCAGCCGCAGGACCAGCTTCGCCGGTTCGACGGGCGGCCAGATGTCCTTCACCGCGGCCTTCACCGCCGTGTTGCGGGCCACCGCGTCCTGCACCCGGTCGTCCGGAGCCTCGCCCGCCTGCTCCATCCGTACGAGCACCGCGTGCGCGATGCGCTGCGGCAGCGCCTCCCGGGCGGCGCCGTAGCGGATGTCGCGCTTCTGCAGTTCCTCGACCATCTCGGCGATCTCGTACGCGGGCACGCGCCAGCGGCGCGAACCGCGCACCACCATCAGTGCCTCGGTGGGCGCCGTGACGTGCGAGCGCACCGCGCGGGCCAGTACCTCCGCCATCCGGGCGTCGCCCTTGACCACGGCGGTCCCGGCGGCGTCCGTGCCGCGCACCTCGAGGCCGCCCCGGGCGACCAGGTCGTCGACGGTGGCCTGCTTGACCTCCAGCTCGCCCAGGGCCGGCAGGACCTGCTCGATGTAGTGCAGGAAGGAGCGGTTCGGCCCGATGACGAGGGTGCCCGTGCGGGCGAGGCGGTCGCGGTGCGCGTAGAGGAGGTAGGCGACCCGGTGCAGGCCGACGGCCGTCTTCCCGGTGCCGGGGCCGCCCTGCACGCAGACGGAACCGGACAGGCCGGAGCGGACGATCTCGTCCTGCTCGGGCTGGATCGTCGCGACGATGTCCCGCATCGGGCCCACGCGCGGGCGCTCGATCTCCTGCTGGAGCAGCTTGCTGACGGCGGCCGCCTCGGCGGGGTCGGAGAGGTGCTCGTCCTCGTACGCCGTCAGCTCGCCGCCGGTGTATCCGAAGCGGCGGCGCAGCGCGATGTCCTGCGGGTCGGTCTTGGAGGCCCGGTAGAACGGCTGGGAGACGGGCGCGCGCCAGTCGATGACCATCGGGTCGCCGTCGGCGTCGTGGACGTGGCGGCGGCCGATGTAGAACTGCTCGCCCTCCGCGCCCTCGGCGAGTTCCGCGCCGGGTGCGTGCAGATAGTTCAGGCGGCCGAAGAAGAGCGGGGTGTGGGCGAGGTCGGCGAGGGCCTTGATGCGGTCGTCGATCTGGGCCTGGAGGACGATCGCGTTGACCCAGTTCGCGGTGACGTCGCGGATGTCGAGGGCCTCGACGTCCTCGCGCATGGCACGCAGGGCGGAGCGGGAGGCGGTGAGGTGGGCCCGTTCGCGGCCCAGCGGGTCGGCGGGTGCGGTCGGGTCGTCGTGCGTGGTCTCGGGGGCGTGCGAGGGCACGGAACTGCCTCCAGCTGCGTGGGGTGCGGAACAGATGGCCCGCCGGTTTCCGGCCGGAGGGCGGCTCTCCCCGATGAGGCGGCGGGAGGCGGCAAGAGCGGAGATTCTAGCCACCGGTGCGGGGCGGCGCGAATGGATTTCGGGGTGGGGTCAGGGGATGCGGAGGGAGTCGACGACCCGCTCGTGCATCTCCTTCAGGTCCTTCTCGTTCTCCACGGGCCCGTAGGTCATGACCATGACGAGGTGGTCGTCGTCGGAGACGATGCGGATGGAGCCGACCGCGAGGTCGGGGCCCTCCTTGCCGGAGACGTGTGCGTCGAGGGCCGGGCGGCCGTCGACCGTCGTCCTGCGGATCCGGCTCGTGGTCATGACGCCCTGGCCGAGCCGGTTGTACGCGTTGACGAAGCTCGTGAGGTTGTCCTCCAGCGGGTGCAGGTTGCCCGGGAGGTCGTGGACGACGAAGCCGGTGCCTCCGGTCGGCGTGTCCAGCACGTGCGCGCGGACGTCGACGGTCCTGCCGTCGACGAGGACGGAGCTCTTGCGGACCTCGGCCGTGCCGGGCAGGTCGGCCGAGATGCCGCTGGGGGCGTCGGTGTTCTTCACCCAGTCCTCGGCGGTCGGCGGCGCGGACGTGGCGGGCGTCGGCGTCGGCGTCGGTGCGGCAGCGCCGGTGGCGACGGCGGTGGCGGTCGCGGCGGACGGCAGCACGCCACCGGTGACCAGGGCCGCGGCCGCGGCCGTGGCTGCGGGGACCAGCAGCAGGCGCTGCGTCCGATACCGGGGTATAATGAACCCCACCCCCTGCCCAGGGGCGCGGGTCGCGGGGCCCCTCCCCGGGACCGCCGCCCCCGCCGCCCCTGCATCCGGACGGGTGTCATACCCGGGAGCGTCAGACCTCGGTACGGCCCCCTAGGGGTGGGCATGCGACGGGAGGAGTAGGCGGGACGCCTTGATGTTCCCTCCCGGGAGCGATGTGCGGGACGGGGCGAAAACGCACCATGGATACATGAGCACCGCAACCTTCACCCCGATCCAGGGCGGCCGCCCTAGCGGCGCCTCCGCCACCTCCGACTCCCGCCCGCGCCATGGTCTCGGCGGCATGCTGCGCGCCGTCAAGATCTTCGCGGCGACCGCCGTCAGCGTCGTCGTCCTCGGTGAGTACGCCGAGGACGCGGGCGTCATACGTCACTGAACGGCCGGGCCCGCGCAGCGCATCCACTGATCCACTAGGGTCACGCGGGTGACCCGGAGCCCCGTTCCCAGCCGCTCGCCGTCGTTCGTTGCCGGTGTGCTGCTGACCGGCTCGCTGCTGGTGCTGGGCGTGCTCTGCATCGCCCTGCGCATTCCGGTGGCCGACGCCCTCGTCCAGGGTTTCTCCGCCGCCGACTGGGGGCCGCCCGCCGCGTATCCGCCGTTCGCCGCGATCCTGTTCACTCCGGCCGCGTGGCTGCCGGCCGGCGCGCTGAAGGCCGTCCTCGTCCTCGGCAACGCCGCCCTGCTCGCCCTGCTGATCATGCTGTCCTGCCGGCTTGCGGGACTGCGGTCGCGGCCCGGGCCCGTGCTGGCCGCGACCATCGCGGGGCTGTGGCTGCAGCCCCTGTTCCAGGCCCCGCTGGCCGGCCAGATCAACCTGGCCCTCGCCTGCCTGGTCCTGTGGGACCTCGGCCGGCCCCGCTCCGCGCTCGGCAAGGGCTTCGCGCTGGGCATCGCCGCCGGGATCACCCTCGCCCCGGCGGCCATCGCCGCCTACCTCCTGCTGACCCGCCGTGTCCGTGCCGGGCTCACGGCGCTGGCGGCCTCGGCCGGCACCGCCCTGCTCGGGCTGCTGGTCCTCCCGGAGGCCTCCGCCGAGTTCTGGACCCGGCACCTGCCCGCGGCGGCCCGGGCCCTGGTACTGGACTGGCCGCCGCTGTGGGTCTGGTGCGCTCCGTTACTGGCCGTCCTGGCGGCCCGGGCGTGCCGGGGTCAGTCGCTCGCCAGCAGCTCGTCGGCGTCCATGATCCGGTAGGCGTACCCCTGCTCGGCGAGGAACCGCTGGCGGTGCGCCGCGAAGTCCTGGTCGATCGTGTCGCGCGCGACGACCGAGTAGAACCGCGCCTCGTGGCCGTCCGCCTTCGGGCGCAGCACGCGGCCCAGGCGCTGGGCCTCCTCCTGGCGGGAGCCGAAGGTGCCCGACACCTGGATGGCGACGGTGGCCTCCGGCAGGTCGATGGAGAAGTTCGCGACCTTCGAGACGACCAGCACGCTGAGCTCGCCCTCGCGGAAGGCGTTGAAGAGCTTCTCGCGCTGCGCGTTGGAGGTCTCGCCCTTGATGACGGGGGCGTCCAGGTGCTCGCCCAGCTCGTCGAGCTGGTCGATGTACTGGCCGATGACGAGGGTCTGCTCACCGCGGTGCTTGGCGACGAGCGCCTCGGTGACCTTCCGCTTCGTCGCCGTCGTCGCGCAGAAGCGGTACTTCTCCTCCGTCTCGGCGGTCGCGTACGCGAGCCGCTCCGACTCCGTCAGATTGACCCGCACCTCCACGCAGTCGGCGGGCGCGATGTAGCCCTGCGCCTCGATCTCCTTCCACGGGGCGTCGAACCGCTTCGGCCCGATGAGCGAGAAGACGTCCGACTCGCGCCCGTCCTCGCGCACCAGCGTCGCCGTCAGGCCGAGCCGGCGCCGTGCCTGCAGGTCGGCGGTGAACTTGAAGACCGGTGCGGGCAGCAGGTGCACCTCGTCGTAGACGATCAGACCCCAGTCCCGGGAGTCGAAGAGCTCCAGGTGCGGGTAGACGCCCTTCCGCTTGGTCGTCAGGACCTGGTAGGTGGCGATGGTGACGGGCCGGATCTCCTTGCGGGTGCCGGAGTACTCGCCGATCTCGTCCTCGGTCAGGGAGGTCCGCTTGACCAGCTCGTGCTTCCACTGGCGGGCCGAGACGGTGTTCGTCACCAGGATCAGCGTCGTCGCCTTGGCCATCGCCATGGCACCGGCGCCGACCAGCGTCTTGCCGGCGCCGCAGGGCAGCACGACCACACCGGATCCGCCGTGCCAGAAGCCCTCGACGGCCTGCTGCTGGTAGGGCCGCAGCGCCCAGCCGTCCTCGGCCAGGTCGATCGGGTGCGCCTCGCCGTCCACGTAACCGGCGAGGTCCTCGGCCGGCCAGCCCAGCTTGAGCAGGGTCTGCTTGATCTGCCCGCGCTCGGAGGGGTGCACGGCCACGGTGTCGGGGTCGAGCCGCGCGCCGACGAGCGGGGCGACCTTCTTGGACCGCAGGATCTCCTCCAGCACCGGACGGTCGGTGCTGGTCAGCACCAGTCCGTGGACGGGGTGCTTGGAGAGGGTCAGACGGCCGTAGCGCGCCATGGTCTCCGCGACGTCGACGAGCAGCGCGTGCGGGACGGGGTAGCGGGAGTACTCGACGAGCGCGTCGACGACCTGCTCGGCGTCGTGGCCGGCGGCCCGGGCGTTCCACAGGCCGAGCGGGGTGATCCGGTAGGTGTGGATGTGCTCGGGGGCCCGCTCCAGCTCGGCGAAGGGGGCGATGGCCCGCCGGGCGGCTCCGGCGAGCTCGTGGTCGACTTCGAGGAGGAGGGTCTTGTCGCTCTGGACGATGAGTGGACCATTCACGCGCGGCGCCCCGTTTCATTCAGGTCAAACCTCCAGTGTGCCGTACGGCGCGGAGGCGGGGAACCCGGCGCTTCGGCGGGGCGCCAGGCGCATGCCTCCCGATTCGCAGCGCGAAAGCTCCTGATCCCGGCCGGGCGGGCGACGGCGAGGCGATCGGCTGCCTCCACCGCTCCTTCCGCAGGGACAGGTGGGGCCGAACGGGTCTACGACGGGCCTGATGCCACGGGCGGCGACGTTGCGGCCGGTCCTCCGGGGGGGTGCCCCTATGGGTTTGGTCAAGGTGATGGGGCGGGTTGGGGCTCGTAGAAGGTGCCGTCTCGGAGCATGGCGAAGAGGACGTCGGCCC
>NZ_JBSGXU010000036.1:0-55042 GCF_053610205.1 Streptomyces sp. NPDC054932
GCGTTCGATCTGTCGGTGGAGTTGCCGTTGCGGGCGACGCTGCTGCGGGTGGGTGCGCGGTCCTCGGTGCTGGTGGTGCTGATGCATCACATCGCCAGTGACGGCTGGTCGTTGGCTCCGCTGGCGGATGACCTTTCGGCCGCGTATGCGGCGCGGGTCGGGGGCGGGGAGCCTGGTTGGGCTCCGCTGCCGGTGCAGTACGCGGACTACGCGCTGTGGCAGGCGGAGGTCCTGGGTGACGAGAGCGATCCGTCGAGCCCGGCCGGCCGCCAGATCGACTACTGGCGCACCGCACTGGACGGCGTACCGGAACTGATCGAACTCCCCCTCGACCGACCGCGTCCGCAGACTCCCTCGTACCGCGGCGGGGTGGCCCGCTTCGGGACCGACGCCGAGCTGCAGGGCCGTCTGCTGGCCGTGGCCCGTGAGTGCGGGGTGACCCCGTTCATGGTGGTGCAGACCGCTGTCGCGGTGCTGCTGTCGCGCATGGGCGCCGGGACGGACGTGCCGCTGGGCACGGTCGTGGCCGGCCGTTCGGACCAGGCGCTCGACGGCCTGATCGGGTTCTTCGTGAACACGCTCGTGCTGCGCACGGACGTGTCCGGCGACCCGTCGGTGCGCGAGCTGCTGGCCCGGGTGCGGGAGACCGACCTGGCGGCGTACGCGCACCAGGACGTGCCCTTCGAGCGCCTGGTGGAAGTGGTGAGCCCGCAGCGTTCGCTGGCCCATCACCCGCTCTTCCAGGTGATGGTCGTCCTCGACAACAACACCGAGGCCGGCTTCGACCTCCCCGGCCTCGACGCCCGCTACGACGGCGCCGACCTCGGCGTGGCCAAGTTCGACCTGACCTTCCACCTGGAGGAGACCCCCGACGGCCTCAGCGGAGAGGTCCAGTACGCCTCGGACCTCTTCGACGGGGCGAGCGCCGACGCGCTGGGCGAGCGGTTCGTCCGGGTGCTGGAGGGGCTGGTCGCCGATGTGGACGGCCGGGTCTCCGCGGTGGACGTGCTGTCGGCCGCCGAACGCGGCCGGATGCTGGAGGAGTGGGCCGCTGCCGCGCCTTCCGGTGCGGTGCGTGACGGGCAGCCCTTCCCGGAGCTGTTCGCGGCCCGGGTGGCTTCGGACCCCTCCGCGCCCGCGTTGGTGTTCGAGGGCGAGGAGCTCACGTACGGCGAGCTGGCGGCGCGCGTGGACGCGCTCGCCGGACACCTCGCCTCGCAGGGCGTCGGACCGGAGTCCGTCGTGGCCGTGGCGCTGCCGCGGTCGGTGGACCTGGTGGTGTCGCTGCTGGCGGTCCTGCGGGCCGGCGGTGCGTACGTGCCGGTCGACCCGGACTATCCGGCGGACCGGGTGGCGTACATGCTGTCCGACTCGCGGCCGGTGCTGCTGATCACCGACAGTGCGACGCTGCCGGGTCTCGGCGGGCGCACCGTTCCGGTGGTGCTCGTGGACGGGCCGGAACCGTCCGGTGAGGCGGCTCCGCAGGTGGAGCTGCGCGCCGACCACCCGGCCTACGTGATCTACACGTCGGGTTCGACGGGCCGGCCCAAGGGCGTCGTCGTGCCGCACGGCGGCATCGCCTCCCTGGCGCGGGCCCAGCAGGACGCGTTCGGTGTGGGCCCGGGCAGCCGGGTGCTGCAGTTCGCGGCGCTGAGCTTCGACGCGGCGGCCTGGGAGATCGTGATGGGCCTGCTGTCGGGCGCGACCCTGGTGGTCGCCCCGGCCGAACGGCTGATGCCCGGTCCCGACCTGGCCGCGCTGTGCGCGGAGCGGGCCGTGACGCACGTGACCCTGCCGCCGACGGCACTGGCGGTGCTCCCGGAGGACGCCCTGCCGGCCGGCGCGACGATCGTCGTGGCGGGCGAGGCCTGCCCGCCGGAGCTGGTCGCCCGCTGGTCCGTGGGGCGCCGCATGATCAACGCCTACGGTCCGACCGAGACGACCGTGTGCGCCACCATGAGCGCGCCGCTGTCCGGCGAGGTCGTGCCGCCGATCGGCCGTCCGATCACCGGGGCGCGGGTCTACGTCCTGGACGCGGCTCTGCGTCCGGTGGCCCCCGGTGTCACCGGCGAGCTGTACGTGGCCGGTGCGGGCCTGGCCCGCGGCTACCTCGGCCGTCCGTCGCTGACGGGCGAGCGGTTCCTCGCGGACCCGTTCGGCCCCGCCGGCTCGCGGATGTACCGCACCGGCGACCTGGCCCGGTGGAGCGCCGACGGCGAACTGTCCTATCTGGGCCGGGCGGACACGCAGGTCAAGCTGCGCGGCTTCCGCATCGAGCTCGGTGAGGTCGAGTCCGCGCTGAACGCCGTGGACGGCGTGGGCCGGGCCACCGCCGTGGTGCGCGAGGACCGTCCGGGCAACCGGCGTCTGGTGGCGTACTACGTCGGCGACGCGGACCCCGCGGCCGTCCGGGCACGGATCGCCTCCGGCCTGCCGGACTACATGGTCCCGGCCGCCCTGGTGGCCCTGGACGAGATCCCGCTGATGCCCAACGGCAAGGTCGACCGGGCGGCGCTCCCCGCGCCGCAGTGGAACGCCACCGCCGCGGACAGCGGCCGCCGGCCCGCCGACGCCCGCGAGGAACTGCTCTGCCGGATCTTCGCGGACGTCCTGGACCTGCCCGCCGTCAACCCCGACGACAGCTTCTTCGACCTCGGGGGCGACAGCATCATGTCGATCCAGGTGGTCAGCCGCGCCCGCGCGGGCGGGATGCTGGTCTCGGCCCGTGACGTCTTCAGGGAGCGCACTCCCGCCCTCCTGGCCCAGGTGGCCACCGCCGTGCCGACCACGGTGGAGGACCGGGACGCGGGTACGGGCACCTTCGCGCCCACCCCGATCATGCGCTGGCTGGAGGACTACGACGCCACCGACGGCTTCAACCAGTCGATGGCCGTACGGGTCCCCGCCGGCCTCGACGAGCAGGCACTGGTCCGGGCCGCCCGGGCCCTGACCGACCACCACGACGTCCTGCGACTGCGGCGCCACGAGGACGGCACGTACGAGGTGCGCGAGCGCGGGACCGTCCCGGTCTCGGTCGCACGCGTCGCCTCCGGTGACGCCGAAGCCGCGGAGGGCGCCCGCCGGGAACTGTCCCCGGTTGCCGGCCAGGTCGCACGGTTCGTCTGGTTCGACGCCGGACCCGACGCGTCGGGCACCCTGCTGATCGTCCTGCACCACCTGGTCGTGGACGCGGTGTCGTGGCAGATCCTGCTGCCCGACCTCGCCGCCGCGTACGAGCAGGCCGCCGCGGGCCGGGCCCCCGAGCTCGCCCCGGTCGCCACCTCGTACCGGACCTGGTCCGGGCACCTGCAGGCGGCGGACCGGCGGGCCGAGCTCCCGGTGTGGCAGGAGATCGCCGCAACCGCGGACCCGCTCCTCGGCACCCGCCGGCTGGACCCGGCGATCGACACCGCGGCCACGGCCCGGGAGATCGAGCTGACGCTGGCACCGGAGGTCACCGAGGCGCTGCTCACCAGGATCCCAGCGAGCGTCAACGGCAACGTCAACGACGTCCTGCTGTACGGCCTGGCGACGGCGGTCGCCGAAGGCCGCGGCGCCGGACCGGTGCTCGTCGACCTGGAGGGCCACGGGCGCGAGCACGTCGCCGACGGGGTGGACACCTCCCGGACGGTCGGCTGGTTCACCAGCCTCTACCCGGTCCGGCTCCACCCGGAGGGCCGCACGCCCACGGACCGGCTCAAGCGGGTCAAGGAGCAGCTGCGCGCCTTCCCGGACAACGGCGTCGGATACGGCATCCTGCGCCACCTCGGCAAGGAGCCCGGCCTGGCCGTCGCGCCGCAGATCGGCTTCAACTACCTGGGCCGGTTCACGGACGGCGACGACACGGGCGCCGACTGGCAGACCGTCGACGGGCCGCTGCCCGCACCGAGGTCGCCTCAGATGCCGATGACGCACGCGGTGGAGATCACCGCGGTCACCGAGAACCACGAGGGTCGTCCGCGCCTCGTCGCCACCTGGGCCTGGGCGTCCGGGCTGCTCGCCGAGTCCGAGGTACGGCGGCTGGCGCAGGCATGGTTCGACGCGCTCACCGAGCTCGCCAGCGAGCGGCCCGACACGGTCGGCCTGACGCCGTCCGACCTGAGCGACGACCTGACACAGAGTGAGATCGACAGCCTTGAGGCTGAACTGGGGGACTGGTAATGAAGCGCTCGCGCCTCGAAGACGTACTGCCGCTGACGCCGTTGCAGGAGGGGCTGCTGTTCCACTCCCTCTACGACGACGAGGCGGTGGACGTCTACAACACCCAGCTCGTACTGGAGCTGTCCGGTGAGGTGGACGGGTCCGTGCTGCGCCGCAGCGCCGAAGCCGTCCTGCAGCGGCACGCCAACCTCAGGGCCGGCTTCCGGCTGCGGGCGAACGGCCGGCCGATGCAGATCATCCCGCGGGACGTGACGCCCGGCTGGTCCGAACTGACCCTTCCGGCCGGGGAACTGGACGCGTTCCTGACGACCGAGAGGGCCACCCGGTTCGACCTGGGCCGGCCGCCGCTGATCCGGTTCAGCCTGGTCCACCTCGGACCCGGCGAGCACCGGCTGGTGGTGACCAACCACCACATCCTGCTCGACGGCTGGTCGGCGCCGCTGCTGGTCAACGAGCTCTTCGAGGTCTACGAGGCGGGCGGCAGCACCGACGGGCTGCCCCGGATCACCCCCTACCGGGAGTACCTGGGCTGGCTCGGCCGGCAGGACGCGGACGCCGGGGCGCAGGCGTGGCAGCAGGCTCTCGCCGGCCTCGACGGGCCGACCACGGTGGCTCCCGGTGCCCCCGCGGGCAAGGTGCTGCCCGAGCGGATCGCCGCCGAGCTGTCGCCCGGGACCACGGCCCGACTGGTCCGGATGGCGGCCGACCGCGGCCTGACCGTGAACAACCTGGTGCAGGGTGCCTGGGCCATGGTGATCGGGCAGCTCGCCGGCCGCAGCGATGTCGTCTTCGGTGCCACGGTCTCCGGCCGTCCGGCCGACCTGCCCGGCGTCGAGGGCATGATCGGCTCCTTCATCAACACGCTCCCGGTACGCGTCCGGCTGGACCCTGCCGCACCGTTCACCGAGGTCGTCGGCGACCTCCAGCGCCGGCAGGGCGACCTGCTCGACCACCACCACGTCAGCCTCGCCGAGATCCAGCGGGCGGCGGGCCTGGGAGAGCTCTTCGACTCGATCCTCGTCTTCGAGAACTACCCCTTCGAGGAGACGGAGGAGAGCTCGGAGACGAAGCTCGAGATCGGCGACATCGACGGCGGCGGCGCGACCCACTACCCGCTCGGCCTGATCACCGGCATCGCGGGAGACCGCCTCGTCGCCCGGCTCGACATCCGTCCCGAGCAGTTCGACCGGGCGCAGGGCACCGCCATCGCCGCCCGGTTCCTCCAGGTCCTCGAGACCGTCGCCACCGACCCCGACCTCCCTGTCGGCCGCATCGACGTGACCCTGCCCGCCGAGCGCGAGCAGGTCGTCGGGACGTGGAACGCCACGGACCTCGACCTGCCCGCCGCCGTCCTGCCCGAGCTGCTCGACGCCCAGGCCGTCCGCACCCCCGAACGGGTCGCGCTGGTCCTGGAGGGCGAGGAGGTCACGTACGGGGAACTGCACGCCCGGGCCAACCGGCTGGCCCGCCACCTCGTCGGCCGGGGCGCGGGTCCCGGCGGGCTCGTGGCCCTTGCCCTGCCCCGCTCGGTGGACCTCCTCGTCGGGCTGCTCGCGATCGTGAAGACGGGCGCGGCGTACCTGCCGGTGGACGTCGGCTATCCGGCCGACCGCATCGCCTACATGCTCGCCGACGCCGCCCCGATCTGTGTGCTGGACGGCGCGTTCCTGGCCGGCGTGGACACGGGGGCGTACGGGGGCACCCCGCTCACCGACGCCGACCGGCTCCGCCCGCTGCACCCGGCCGACCCGGCGTACGTCATGTACACCTCCGGATCCACGGGCCGCCCCAAGGGCGTCGTCGTCCCGCACGCCGCGGCCGTGAACCGGCTCGACGGCATGCAGCGCGCCTACCCCCTCGAGGCCGACGACCGGGTGCTGCAGAAGACCGCCACCAGCTTCGACGTGTCGGTCTGGGAGTTCTTCTGGCCGCTGCTGCAGGGCGCCACGATGGTGATGGCCAAGCCGGACGGGCACCGCGACCCCGAGTACCTCGCCGAGCTGATCCGGGCCGAGCGCGTGACGACGGTCCACTTCATCCCCGCCATGCTCTCGGCGTTCGTACAGACTCCGCAGACCGCCGGCTGCACCAGCCTGCGCCGCGTGTTCTGCGGCGGCGAGGCACTGCCCGCGGACCTGCACCGGAGCTTCCGCGACCTGCTCGGCATCCCCCTGCACCACCTGTACGGACCGACCGAGGCCACCGTCGACGTCACGGCGTGGGACGGAGGCCAGGAGATAGGCCCGGGCAACGCGCCGATCGGCTTCCCCGTGTGGAACACCCGCGTCTACGTGCTCGACCGGGCGCTGCGCCCGGTCCCGCCGGGCGTCGTGGGAGAGCTCTACCTCGCGGGCGTCCAGCTCGCACACGGCTACCTGCAGCGGCCCGGCCTGAGCGCCGAGCGGTTCGTGGCCGACCCGTTCGGCCCGGCGGGCTCGCGGATGTACCGCTCCGGCGACCTGGGCCGGTGGA
Organism: Streptomyces sp. NPDC054932; assembly: GCF_053610205.1. Lineage (NCBI taxonomy): Bacteria > Bacillati > Actinomycetota > Actinomycetes > Kitasatosporales > Streptomycetaceae > Streptomyces > Streptomyces sp. NPDC054932. Next base: position 6,634 of record NZ_JBSGXU010000036.1, read on the forward strand.
ACCCGGACGGTTCCATCCAGTTCGCCGGCCGCGCCGACCGCCAGGTCAAGGTGCGCGGCGTCCGGATCGAGCTCGACGAGATCCGGGCCACCGCGGCCGAGCTGCCCGAGGTCGGCCAGGCCGTCGTCACCGTCTCCGACGAGCGCCTCGTCGCGTACGTGGTCCCCGCCGCGACGGCCGCAGCCGCCGGCCCGGGCGCGGGCGACGACCTGGTCCGCACCGTCCGGGAGCACCTCGCCGCACGGCTGCCCGAGGTGCTCGTACCCGGCGCGATCGTGCTCCTCGACGCGCTGCCGCTGACCCCCAGCGGCAAGCTGGACACCGCCGCCCTGCCCACACCCGAGTTCGCGCCCGCCCCGGCGGGCCGGGCCGCGGCGACACCGCAGCAGGAGATCCTCTGCGGCCTGTTCGCCGAGGTGCTCGGCCTGCGGCGGACCAGCGCCGACGACGACTTCTTCGCGCTCGGCGGGCACTCCCTGCTCGCCACCCGGCTGGTCAGCCGCATCCGCTCCACCTTCAACGTCGAGCTGCCGATCCGCGCGCTGTTCGAGGCGCCCACCCCGGCCGGGATAGCCGCCCGGCTCGACACGGCGGCCACCGCCCGACCGCCGATCCTCGTCGCCGAGCGGCCTGAGCACCCGCCGCTGTCGTACGCGCAGCGACGCCTGTGGTTCCTGTACCGGCTCGAAGGCCCGGGCGCCACCTACAACCTGCCGATCGCGCTGCGCCTGACCGGCCGGCTGGACCGGACCGCGCTGCAGGCCGCGATCACCGACGTCGTCGAGCGGCACGAGGCCCTGCGGACCGTCTTCCCCGACTTCGCGGGCACGCCCTACCAGCAGGTCCTGCCCGCCGACGTCGAGCTGCGGGTGGAGCCCTTCTCCCCGCAGGCCCTCGACGCGGCCGGCGGGTACGCCTTCCACCTGGAGCGGGAAGCCCCGCTGCGCGTCACGCTCTTCGAGTCCGGCCCCGAGGAGCACACGCTGCTGCTGCTCCTGCACCACATCGCCGGGGACGGCTGGTCCGCCGCCCCGCTCGCGACCGACCTCGCGACCGCGTACGCGGCCCGCCTGACCGGTGAGGGTCCCAGCTGGCCGAAACTTCGCGTGCAGTACGCCGACTTCGCTCTGTGGCAGCGCGAACTCCTCGCCGGCGAGGAGGACCCGGACAGCCTCATCGCCCGTCAGCTCGACCACTGGCGCACGACACTGGCCGGAGCCCCCGAACTCCTCGAACTGCCCACCGACCGGCCGCGTCCCGCGGTCGCCGGGAACGGCGGCGGTGTCGTGGAGCTCGCCGTGCCCGCCGAAGCCCACGCCGCGCTCGTGGCGCTGGCCCGGGCCCAGCAGGCGAGCGTGTTCATGGTGGTCCAGGCCGGTATCGCGGCCCTGCTGACCCGGATGGGCGCGGGCACCGACATCCCCCTGGGCACGGCGATCGCCGGCCGTACGGACGAGGCGCTCGACGACCTCGTCGGCTTCTTCGTCAACACGCTGGTGCTGCGCACCGATGTCTCGGGCGATCCGTCCTTCGCCGAGCTGCTGCGCCGCGTCCGCACGGCCGACCTGGCCGCCTACTCCCACCAGGACGTGCCGTTCGAGCGGCTGGTCGAGGTGCTCAATCCGGCCAGGTCGCTCGCCCACCACCCGCTCTTCCAGGTGATGCTGACGTTCGCGAACACCGCGGACGGCGACTTCGGCATGGCCGGCCTGGAGGTCGAACGGGAGCAGCTCGGCGGGGACAGCGCCAAGCTCGACCTGTCCTTCTTCCTCGCCGAGGAGCACACCGAGGACGGCAGCCCGGACGGGCTGCAGGGTGCGATCCAGTACGCCACCGACCTGTTCGAGGCCGAGACGGTGCAGGCGATGGCCGATCGTCTGGTCCGGCTGCTCACCGCGGCCGCGGCCGACCCGGACCTCCCGGTCGGCGATCTGCCGATCCTGTCCGAGGAGGAACGCCACGGCGTCCTGGTCGGCTGGAACGACCCGGGGCACGACGTGCCCCGGACGACCGTGCCGGAGCTGTTCGCCGCGCAGGCGGCCAGGACCCCCGCAGCCGTCGCCGTGGTCTGCGGGGACGACCGCGTCACCTACGCCGAACTGGCCGAGCGGGTCGACCGGCTCGCCCGGATCCTGGTCGCACGGGGTGCCCGTCCCGAGACGTTCGTGGCGATCGCCCTGCCGAAGTCCGTCGACCTGGTGGTGGCGGTGCTCGCGGTGTTCCGGGCGGGGGCGGCCTACCTGCCGCTGGATCCGGAGCACCCGGCCGACCGGCTCGGCTTCGTCCTGGACGATGTCGATCCGGTGCTGGTGCTGACCACCACGACGACCGCACTGCCCGGGACGCGGCCGCGCCTCCACCTGGACGCGGACCTCGCCCCGGACACGGACACCGACACCGACACCGGCCCGGCGCCGCTGCCGGAGTTCGTGCCGGACGGCGCCGCCGCGTACGTGATCTTCACCTCCGGTTCCACCGGCAGGCCGAAGGGCGTCGTCGTCGAGCACCGCTCGCTCAACTCGTACCTGGCGTGGGCCCGCAGCGCGTACGAGTCCGTCGAGCGCGGGGCGCTCGTGCACTCGCCGATCTCCTTCGACCTCACCGTGACCGGCATCTTCGCGCCGCTGACGGCGGGCGGCGCCGTGGACCTCGTCGATCTGAAGGGCGACGCCCCCGGCACGCGCCCCGCCTTCGTCAAGGCCACCCCGAGCCACCTCTCGCTGCTGCTGAACCTGCCGGACGCGTTCTCCCCGACCGAGCAACTCGTCCTCGGCGGCGAGTCGCTGATGGGCGAACTGCTCGACGAGTGGCGCCGCCGCCACCCCGGCGTCACCGTGGTCAACGAGTACGGACCCACGGAGACGACCGTGGGCTGCACCGAATTCCGCATCGCCCCCGGCGAGGCCGTCCCCAGCGGTGTCATCACCATCGGCCGGCCGGTCTGGAACACCCGGATGTACGTGCTCGACGCGAAGCTGCGGCCGCTGCCCGTCGGCGTGACGGGCGAGCTGTACATCGCGGGCGACCTGGTCACCCGCGGCTACCTGGGCCGGCTCGGCCTGACCGCGACCAAGTTCGTCGCGGACCCGTACGGCCCCGCGGGCTCGCGGATGTACCGCTCCGGCGACCTGGGCCGGTGGAACCGCAACGGCGAGCTGGAGTTCGTCGCCCGCGTCGACCACCAGGTGAAGCTGCGGGGCTTCCGCATCGAGCTCGGCGAGGTCGAGTCGGCCGTCGGCAAGCACCCGGACGTGGCGCACGCCGCCGTCGTGCTGCGCGAGGACAGGCCGGGGGACAAGCGCCTGGTGGCGTACGTGACGCCCGCCGGGCTCGACCTGGCGGCCGTGGGTGCGTACGCCGCCGGGCAGCTGCCCGAGTACATGACGCCGTCCGCGTACGTGGCGATGGACCGGCTGCCCTTCACCGGCAACGGAAAGCTGGACCGGGACGCGCTGCCCGCACCCGAAGCGGTGGTCACCTCCGCCCAGGGCCCCCGCGACGCCCGCGAGGAAGCCCTGTGCGCGATCTTCGCCGAGAGCCTGGGCGTGCCCTCGGTCGGCGTCGACGACGTCTTCTTCGACCTCGGCGGGCACTCGCTGCTCGCCGCCCGCGTCGTCGCCCGGGTCCGGGACGAGCTCGGCGTCGAGGTCGGCATCCGGACCCTCTTCGAGGCTCCCACCGTCGCCGGGTTCGCCGAGCGGATCGCCGCACAGGAACCGGCCGCCCGGCCGGCCCGCCCCGCACTCGCCCCGCGTCCGCGGCCCGAGCGGGTGCCCCTGTCGGCCGCCCAGCGCCGACTGTGGTTCATGTACCGCTTCGAGGGGCCGTCCCCCACGTACAACGTCCCGCTCGCGCTGCGGCTCACCGGCGAGGTCGACCGGTCCGCGCTGCGGGCCGCCCTCGCCGACGTGGTGGGACGCCACGAGAGCCTGCGCACCGTCTTCGGTGACGAGGGGGGCGTGCCCTACCAGCGGGTCGTGACCGAGGAGCCGGTCCTCGAGGAGGTCACCGGTGGCGACGTCGTCGCCGCGGCCGGGTACGCCTTCGAACTCGACCGCGAACTCCCGATCCGCTCCTGGCTCTTCACCCAGGACGCCGACGAGCACGTGCTGCTCGTGCTCGTGCACCACATCGTCAGCGACGGCTGGTCGATGGGGCCGCTCCTGCGCGATCTGGGCACCGCGTACGAGGCCCGCCGTGCCGGGCACGCCCCGCGGTGGACGCCGCTGCCGGTGCAGTACGCCGACCACGCCATCTGGCAGCAGGAGGTCCTCGGCGAGGAGAGCGACCCGGACAGCGTGCTGGCCCGCCAGACCGCCTTCTGGCGCGACACCCTCGCTGGCGCGCCCGACCTGCTGGACCTGCCGCTGGACCGGCCCCGGCCGGTGGCGCTCGGCCACCGCGGCGGCTCGGCGCCGCTGACGATCGGTCCCGACCTGTACCGCGCCGTCGTGGACCTGGCGCGCCGCCGGCACGCCAGCGTGTTCATGGTGCTGCAGGCCGCGCTCGCCGCCCTGCTCACCCGGTACGGCAGCGGCACGGACATCCCGCTCGGCTGCGCGGTCGCCGGACGCGACGAGGAGGCGGCCCGCGACCTGGTCGGCTTCTTCGTCAACACGGTCGTGCTGCGCACCGACGTCTCCGGCAGCCCGTCGCTGCACGAGCTCGTCGACCGGGTGCGGGAGACCGACCTGGCCGCCTTCGCCCACCAGGACGTGCCGTTCGAGCGGCTCGTCGAGGTGCTCAACCCGGCCCGCTCGCTGGCCCACCACCCCCTCTTCCAGGTGATGCTGACGCTGCAGAACCTGGACGTCTCCGAGCCGGAGCTCGCGGGCCTCGTGGTCCGCGGGGAGCAGGTCGACACCGAGTCCGCCAAGGTGGACCTGGCGTTCGTCCTGGAGGAGGACGAGACCTCGGGGCTGAACGGGATCGTGCGCTACGCCACCGACCTGTTCGACCCCGAGACCGCCCGCGGCCTGGCCGACTCCCTGGTCCGGCTGCTCGCCGCCGCCGTGGCCGAACCGGACGAGCCGCTGGACCGGCTCGACGTCCTCGGTCCCGAGCTGGGCCGGCTGGTCCTCGACGGGTGGAACGACACCGCCCGCGAGGTGCCCGCGCTCACCTGGCCGGAGCTCTTCGCACGGCAGGCGGCCCGCACCCCGGACCACCCGGCCGTGCAGGAGGGCGCCGAGACGCTCAGCTACGCCGAGCTGGACCTGCGCGCCAACCGGCTCGCGCACCTGCTGCGCGAGCGGGGCGCGGGACCGGGCGAGATCGTCGCGCTGCGGCTGCCCCGGTCGGCGGACCTGGTGGTCGCCGTGCTGGCGACGCTGAAGGCGGGGGCCGCGTACCTGCCGGTCGACCCCGACTACCCGGCCGAGCGGATCGCGTTCATGCTCGAGGACGCCCGCCCGGTGTGCGAGCTCTCGCCCGCCTCCTTCCCGGTCCCGGACGGGCTCCCCAGTACGGAACCGGACGTTCCGCGGCGCCTCGACGACGCCGCCTACGTCATCTACACCTCCGGGTCGACGGGCCGGCCCAAGGGCGTCGTGGTGTCGCACCGCGGCATCGCGGGCCTGGTCGCCAACCAGGCCGAGCGCTACGAAGCCGGTACGGGCCACCGCGTCGCACAGCTCATCTCCCCGAGCTTCGACGCGAGCGTCTCCGAGCTGTGCCTCGCCCTGCTCACCGGCTCCTGCCTCGTGATCCCGCCGGGCGTCCTGGCCGGCGACGAACTCGCCGCCTTCCTCGCCGACCGGCGCATCACGCACGCGCACCTCACCCCGGCCGTGATGTCCGGCCTGCCGCGGATCGAACTGCCCGCCCTGCGGATGATCGTCACCGGCGGCGACGTACCCCCGGCCGACGTGATCGCGCACTGGTCCGAGGGCCGCAGGCTCGTCAACGCCTACGGCCCGACCGAGGCCACCGTGGACGTCGCGTCCTGGGTCCACGACACCCCCGGCCGGCAGCCGGCCCCGATCGGCCGGCCCATCGCCAACGCGGCCGCGTACGTGCTCGACCGGTACCTGCGGCCCGTCCCGCCCGGTGTGGCGGGAGAGCTGTACACCGCCGGCCCCGGCCTGGCCCGCGGCTACCTCGACCGCCCCGGCCTGACCGCCGAGCGGTTCGTCGCCAACCCGTTCGTCCCCGGCGGCCGGATGTACCGCACCGGCGACCTCGTCCGGTGGGACCGCGACGGCCTGCTGGTGTTCGTCGGCCGGGCCGACACGCAGGTCAAGCTCCGCGGCCTGCGGATCGAGCTCGGCGAGATCGAGTCCGCGCTCGCCGAGCAGCCCGGTGTCACCCACGCCGCCGCGGCCGTCCACGGCGAGCGGCTCGTCGGCTACGCGGTCCCGGCCGCCGGGGCGCGGCCGGACCCCCACGAGCTGCGCACCCGGCTCGCCGCGGCGCTGCCCGCGCACATGGTGCCCGGCGTGATCGTGGTGCTGGAGCGTCTGCCGCTGAGTCCCAGCAACAAGCTCGACCGCAAGGCCCTGCCGGTGCCGGAGGTGACCGGGGCAACGGCCGGGCGCGACCCGCGCAGCCTGCGCGAGGAACTGCTCTGCGGCCTGTTCGCGGAAGCCCTCGAACTGCCCCGGGTCGGCGTCGACGCGAACTTCTTCGAGCTCGGCGGCCACTCGCTGCTCGCGATGCGGCTCGCCACCCGGATCAGCACCGCGCTCGACGTCGTGACGGATGTGCGGACCCTCTTCGAGGCCCCCACCCCGGCCCTGCTCGCCGCGCGGCTCGACACCCCCGACGACACCGCGCCCATGGTGGTCCTGCGCCGCGGCGGCGACCGCCCCTCCCTGTTCTGCGCCCCGCCGGCGCTCGGCCTGAGCTGGTGCTACGCAGGACTCCTGCGCGGGCTGCCCGAGGACGTGGGCCTGTACGGCCTGCAGGCGTGGGGACTCGACGGCCGGGGACCGCTGCCCGACTCGCTGGCCGCGTGGGCGCTCGAGGCCGCCGAGCAGATCCGCTCCGTGCAGCCGCAGGGCCCGTACCACCTGCTCGGGTACTCGACCGGCGGCAACATCGCGCACGCCATCGCCACCGCCCTGCAGGAGCAGGGCGAGCAGGTGGCCCTGCTGGCCGTCATGGACTCGATGCCGGGCGATCCCGCCCAGGAAGGCCCGGTGGAGGGACAGCGGCTGCTCACCGCGGCCGACGTGCTCGCCGTCCTGAGCGACGACGCGGGCGGTGACCCCGACGACCGGGGCGACGAGGCGCAGCAGCGGGAACGCGCTCTCGGCCTGGTGGAGGACGTCCTCGGCGGCGAGGACGACGAACGCCTCTTCGACGTCATGGTCAACACGATCATGGTGGTCACCGCCCACCGGCCCGTGGCGTACAAGGGCGAGGTCGCCCTGATCACCTCGGGCGGCGAGCAGCGCGCGGCGGAGCTGGCCTCCGCCTGGGCCCCCTACGTGGACGGGGAGCTGAAGGCCACCCCGTTCGACTGCGGGCACGACGACCTGCTGGATCCGGCCCTGCTGCGGGACGTGGCCACACGGATCGCGGGGACCTTCGAATGCGGTCCGGAAAGGGCCGTAATAGAGGACCGATAAGGCTCCTCCATACCGTGCGGAGTATTCCTGTTGTCCTGCAGATTTTGAGGCGGCTCGGTCATGCCTGACAGGCTCATAGCAGAAACTCCATTCGTCCGCCGTGCCCGGCGGGCGAACCGGAGGATCCGTCTCTTCTGCTTTCCGCACGCGGGAGCGGGGGCGAGCGCGTTCGCCGCGTGGCCGGCCCTTTTCCCGCCGGAGGTGGAAATCGTGGCCGTGCAGCTGCCCGGCCGCGAGGACCGCGTCGGCGAGCCGCACCCCGCGTCCGTCGACGCGGCCGTCCGCACGGTCGCCGTGGCGCTGCGGCCCTACCTCCAGGGGCCGTACGCGTTCTTCGGCCACAGCGGCGGTGCGCTGCTGGCGTTCGAACTGGCCAGGGCGCTGCGCAAGCGCGGCACCCGGCCCGGCCACCTGTTCCTGTCCGGGCAGCCGGCTCCGGGTACGGACCTGGCCGGGCCCCCGCTGCACGGGCTGTCGGACGAGGACTTCGGCGCCGCACTGCGGGACCTGGACGGCACCTCCGACGGGGTGTTCACCGACCCCGAGCTGATGAAGCTGCTGCTGCCGACGCTGCGTGCCGACTTCACCCTCTGGGAGAACCACCGGCACCGCCCCGGCGAGCCGCTCGACGTACCGATCACCGCGCTCGGCGGGGACACCGACCCGCGCGCACCCGTCAGCGGCCTCCACGCCTGGGAGGAGCAGACGACGGGGCCGTTCTCCGTCGAGGTCTTCCCCGGCGGCCACTTCTACCTCAACGACTCCGAGGCGGAGCTCACCTCGATGCTCGGCAGCACGCTGCTGGGCCGTGAGCCCGCGTACGCAGGCCAGGGAGAGCGGAACCGATGACCATGCCCGGACACGATGCCGTGGACCTGCTGCGGGCGGCGGCCGAATCCGTGACAGGGGTCGAGGAGGCCGTACCCCTGCTGCGCAGGGCGGCCCGGCTCGACCGGGTGCGCCCGGTCGCACCCCGCGCCGCGGACGCGCCGCCCGCGGCGGCGGGAGCTCCGGCCGTCGCGTACGGCGGCGACCTGCCGGCCGACCCCGGTTTCCCCACCACCCTGCAGGAAGCCCTCCGGCTCGCCGCCGAACTCGCACCGGACCGGGGCACCGTCTACCTGTCGGGTGACGAGGAGCACTTCCAGAGCTACTCCCAGCTGCTCGCCGACGCACAGCGGCTGCTCACCGGCCTGCGCTCCACCGGCATCGCCCCCGGCGAGTCCGTGCTGTTCCAGTTCGGCGACAACCGTGCCTTCGTCACGGCGTTCTGGGCGTGCGTCCTGGGCGGATACCTGCCCACCCCGGTCGGTGCCGCACCCGGCTACGACCGTGAGAACGCCGTCACGACCAAGCTCCGCAACGCCTGGGAGCTGCTGGACCGGCCGCTCGTCCTCACCGACGGCTCCCTCGCCCCGTCCGTGGCGAGGCTGTCCGCCCTGTGGGGCGTCGACGACCTGCGGGTGGCCGTCGTCGAGGAACTGGGCGACGGCCCGCAGAGCACGGACTGGTTCCCGGCGACCCCGGACAGCCCGGCCGTGCACCTGCTCACCTCCGGCAGCACCGGGGTGCCCAAGGTGGTCCGGCACGCCAGCCGCAGCATCCTCGCCCGCACCCGGGCCACCGCGGCGGTGAACGGATTCGACTCCGACGAGGTCGCGCTGAACTGGATGCCGCTCGACCACGTCGGCGGCATCATCATGTGGAGCGTGCGGGACGTCGTGCTGCGCTGCCGGCACGTCAACGCCACCATCGACGCCTTCCTCGCCGACCCGCTGCGCTGGCTCGACTGGATCGACCGGTACGGCGTCACCAACACCTGGGCCCCCAACTTCGCCTTCGCGCTCGTCAACGAGCGTGCCGCAGCCATGACCGGCCGGACATGGGACCTGTCGACGCTGAAGCACCTGCTCAACGGCGGAGAGGCCGTCGTCAGCCGCACCGCGGACCGGTTCATCGAGCTGCTCACGGCACACGGGATGCCGGCCGACGCGATGCGCCCGTCCTGGGGCATGTCGGAGACCAGCTCGGGAGTGACGAACTCGACGCTGCGCGCCGGGAATCCGGACGAGGGCCGGCTGCGGGTGGACAAGAGTTCGCTCGGCGGGGCGCTGCGCTGGTCCACCGACCCCGACGCCGTCACGTTCACGGAGGTCGGCCCGCCGATCCCGGGCGTGCGGCTGCGGATCGTCGACGCGAACGACGAAGTGCTGCCCGAGGACCACGTGGGGCGGCTGCAGATCACCGGCCCGACGATCATGGAGGGCTACTTCCGCAACGAGGGGGCGAACGCGGAGGCGTTCACCGCCGACGGCTGGTTCAGCACGGGCGACCTCGCCTTCCTGCACGAGGGCCGGCTCACCATCACCGGCCGCGAGAAGGACCTCATCATCGTCCAGGGTGCCAACATCCTGAGCTACGACGTGGAGTCCATCGCGGAGCAGGTGGAGGGCACCGAGGTCACGTACGTCGCCGCCTGCGGCTGGTCCGGCGCGGGCGACAGCACCGACAAACTGGTGATCTTCTTCGTCCCGGCCTCCGACGACCGGACCTCGGTCCACGACACCATCGCCGCGATCAAGGCGCAGGTGGCCGAGACCCTGGGCCTGCAGCCCGACCTGGTGATCCCGGTCGAGCGGGACGACTTCCCCAAGACGGGCAGCGGCAAGATCCAGCGGGCCCAGCTCGTCGCCGACCTCGACGCGGGCGTCTACGCCGAATGGTGCGACGAGGCGGACGGCCCGTGGTACTTCGAGCGGACCTGGACCGACGCTCCCGCCGAACGCGGCGAGCTGCCGCCCGGCCCGTGGCTGGTCTCCGAGGCCCTCCGGGAGGAACTCGCCGCGATACCCGGCGTCCCCGAGCTCGTCGTCTCCCCGGCCGGACACGCCGGCGCCGTCGTCCACCTGGCCCAGGGCCCCGACGCGCAGAGCGTGGCCCTCGACGTGCTGCGCCTGATCCAGGACCTGGCCGCGTACGATCCCGCGCCCCCGCTCCTGGTGGTCACGAGCGGCGGCCTGTGGACGGCCGAGGGCGACGCCCTCGACCTCACCACCGCGAGCCTGCCCGGCCTCCTGCGGACGGCCGCGGCGGAGCGGGTGCTGCCGTCCCTCCGGCAACTCGACGTGTCCGCCCCCTCCGGCCGGGCCGCCGCGATCGTCACCGAACTCGCCTGCCACGACGCCGCCGACCTCGTGGCCCACCGCGGCACGCGACGCCTGGTGCCCCGGCTGCGGCCGATGGCCCTCGACGACCGGGGGGCGGACGCGTTCGCCACCGGCGGCCGCTACCTCGTCACCGGTGGTCTCGGCGGCGTCGCCCATCCGATCGCGGAATACCTCCTGGCCGCCCACGCCGCGAAACTGCTGCTGGTCGGACGGAGCCCGGCCGACGGGGGCGAGCGCGCCGAGCGCCTCGACGACCTGGAAGTCCTGGGCGACGTGGCCTACCGTGCGCTCGACGTGGCCGATCCGGTCGCGCTGCGGGCCGCGGTGGACGAGGCGGAGGCACGCTGGGGAGCGCCGCTCGACGGTGTGCTGCACCTGGCCGGCGCCGACGTCTCCCACCAGTGGGCGCAACTGGAACTCCACCAGGTCGTCCGCGAGTCCCCGCAGACCTTCCACGACGCCTACCGCGCGAAGGTGACCGGCACCCTGGCGCTCGCCGAGCTGCTGGAGGACCGGCCCGACACGCCCCTCGTGCTCTTCTCGTCGGTCAACGGCGAGTTCGGCGGCAGCTCCTTCGCGGCCTACTCGTCCGCCAACAGCTTCCTGCACGGATTCGCCGACCACTGGGGACGCGAGCGCGGCCGGCCCGTGCACTGCCTGGCCTGGAGCTCCTGGAGCGGTCCGGGCATGAACCGGGGCGCGCCCGAGGGCGCCGCCGCGGCCCGCGGCTTCCGCACCCTGGACCCCGACGAGGGCCTCGCCTCGCTCCTCGCCGTGCTGCGTGGTGACCGGACCACCGTGCTGGTCGGCCTCGACGGCCGCAACGAGCACATCGCGCGCGCCCTGGCCCCGGACAGCCTGCACACCGCGGAGGCGATCGTCGTGTACACCGGGCCGGCCGCCGAGGCCGACGTCCGGGCGGCCGTCGCGCCGGTGGCGAGGGAACTCGACCACCCCCTGCGCTGTCTGCGCCTGGAGCGGCTGCCCGCCGACCGGGACCAGCTGCTCGCCGTCGCGGTCGCGGCGCTGGAACGAGGCGGACGGCCGTTCGTCCCGCCCGTCACCGAGCTGGAGCGGGCCCTGGCCGCCCTCTGGAGCGACGCGCTCGGTACCGAGGTCGGCCGCGACGACCGCTTCTTCGACCTCGGCGGCAGCTCGCTGCGCGCCGCGCAGCTCGTGAACCGCATCAACAGTGCGCTGACCGCCCGGCTGTCGGTGCACCAGCTCTACGAACACCCCACTGTCGGCGCACTCGCCGCAGTGCTTTCCCCGCAATTGGAAGGAGAACGAGTATGACCAATCCGTTCGAGGACGCGGACGGCACCTACCTGGTGCTCGTCAACGACGAGGGACAGCACTGCCTGTGGCCGACGTTCGTCGACGTGCCCGCCGGCTGGGTGACCGCCCACCCGGCCGACACCCGCGAGGCCTGCCTCGCCCACATCGAGGCGAACTGGACCGACATGCGTCCGCGCAGCCTGGCCACCGCGATGGACGCGCAATAGCGCCATGACTCTGGCCATCGAGGTCGAGGGACTGGTGAAGCGCTACGGCGCCCACCGGGCCCTCGACGGAGTCGACCTTGCGGTGCCCGCCGGGCAGGTCCTGGGGCTGCTCGGCCCCAACGGGGCGGGGAAGACCACGACCGTGCGCGTCCTGGCGACCCTGCTGCGGCCCGATGCCGGGCGCGCCCGGGTCTTCGGGTACGACGTGGTGAAGGAGCCCCATGAGGTCCGCCGCTGCATCGCGCTGACCGGGCAGTTCGCCTCGGTCGACGGAGACATCTCGGGCAGGGAGAACCTGTACCTCATCGCCCGCCTCCTGGGCGTGCCCGCCCGGCGCGCCCGGGCGCAGGCGACCGAAATGCTGGAGCGGTTCCGGCTCGACGAGGTCGCCGGCAAGCTCGCCCGCGAGTACTCGGGCGGCATGCGCCGGCGTCTCGACCTCGCCGCGTCGCTGATGGGCGAGCCGAGGCTCATCTACCTCGACGAGCCGACCACCGGTCTGGACCCGCACAGCCGCAACGAGCTGTGGGCCACCGTGAAGGAGCGCGCCCTCGCCGGCTCGACCGTGCTGCTCACCACCCAGTACATGGAGGAGGCCGAGGCGCTCGCCGACTCGGTGGTCGTCGTGGACAAGGGACGGGTGGTCGCCGCCGGCACGGCCTCGGAGCTCCGGGCCCGGGTGGGCGGCCGGACCCTCGAGATTCGGCCCGCGCACCACCGGGACCTGGCGGTCCTCGCGGGAAGCCTGGCCCTCGAAGGGCTGGACGGCCGGATCGACCAGGAGGCATGCCTGGTCCGGCTGCCGCTCGTGGAACCGGACGAACTGACCCGTGCGGTACGGGCCGTCACCGCCTCGGCGGTCGACGTACTGGCCGTGGACACCCGGGTCGCCAGCCTCGACGAGGCCTTCATCGAACTGACCAGGAGCACCGCGTGACCCCGACCACCGACATCGCGCCGACCGTCGGGGTACCCGCCCTCGCCGGTTCCGCCCGGAACGGGCCGCGGGACACCCTCAGGCAGTCGCTCGCCATCGCCCGCCGCAACATGCTCCAGTTGCGCGGCGACCCCGGCCAGCTCCTCGACGCCGTGGTCATGCCGATGATCTTCACCCTGATCTTCCTGTACGTCTTCGGCGGTGCCATCTGGGGAGACCGTCCCGGCGACTACCGGCAGTACCTCCTGCCGGGGATCATGGTGCAGACGCTGATGTTCGCGTCCCGTTCGACCGGTTACCTGCTCGCCGTCGACTTCGACAACGGCGTGATGGACCGGTTCCGGTCGCTGCCCATCGCCCGCTCGGCGGTCCTGACCGGCCGGATCATGGCGGACATGAGCCGGCTCCTGCTGGGCCAGATCGTCATGCTGCTGTTCGCCGTCGTCATCGGCTTCCGGGTGGAGACCAACCCGCTGTTCGCGGTGGCCGCCCTGCTGCTCACCCTGCTCTACGGCACCGCGCTGGCCTGGGTGTCGGCCTTCATCGGCCTGACGATCCGCAGTCCCAACACCGTGCAGTCGGTGGGCTTCCTGTGGATGATCCCGCTCCAGTTCGGCAGTTCCATCCTGGTCCCGACCAGCACGATGCCCGGCTGGCTGCAGGCATTCGCCGAGGCCAACCCCACGACCCTGGTGACGGACGCCTGCCGCAACCTGCTCGCCGGGGGGCCGGTCGCCGGTCCCGTCCTCGGCACCGTGCTGTGGAGCGTGGGCCTCATGTGCTTCGCGGTTCCGCTGGCGATATCCCGCTATCGACGCCGCTGAAATGTGATCGATAACGGGAGGGAAACCCTCCCGAATACGTTTTCCTCATTCCAACTCCCCGAGTGGAGGAGCCCTCTCATGAGGTCCGGTCATACCGCCGTTCCGCGGTGGCAGACGACAATCGGTTCGGCACCGGGCACGGCGACCGTTCGTATTCCGCTGGAATTCGAACCGGCGCCGGCGGAGCTGTCCGCCGCCCATGCCAAGGTCGTCGCGATCCTGAGCGGTGAGGACGAGGTGGCCTTCGGCCCCGCGCCCCACCTCGTGCCGGTGGCCGGCACCACGTGGGCCGGTCTGGTGGACCGCGTCCGCGACGCGGCCGTCGCACCCGGCCACGGCTTCGAGACCGTGGTCGGCGGGACGCCGGGCACGCTGCCCGACGGAGTGGTCTTCGGGGTGTGCGTCACCGACGGCGCGCTGGTGCTGACGTACCGCACCGAGGACTTCGACGCCGACCACGCCACCCGGGTCGCCGGCTACCACCGCACGGCCCTCGACCGCATCGCCGCCGAGCCGGACGCCCCGCACGAGAGCGGCAGCCTGCTCTCGGCCGCGGAACGCCACCACCAGCTCGTCGGGATGGCCGGTCCGGTCCGGGAACTGCCGGACCGCCGCTTCCACGAGCTCTTCGAGGACCGGGTGCGCCTGCACCCCGGGAAGACCGCCGCGATCATGGGCGAGCGCCGGATCACGTACGCCGAGCTGAACGCCCACGCGAACCGGATCGGCCGGACCCTCCTCGACCGCGGCCTGACCGCCGAGGACTCCGTCGCCGTGGTGACCGAGCGCAACCTGGACTGGATGGCCTGCGTCCTCGGCGTGTTCAAGGCCGGCGGCGTGTACGTGCCGATCGAGCCGCACTTCCCGGCGGACCGCATCGGCACCACCCTCGACCGCGCCGGATGCACCCTCGTCCTCACCGAGCCGGGGAGCACCGCCACCCTCGACGAGGCCCTGCGCGAGCGCCCGTCCGTCACCGTGCTCCGCATCGACGAGAGCGACGGCGCCGACCCGGCGGACCTCGGGCTCGACATCGGCCCCGGCCGGCTGGCCTACATCTACTTCACCTCCGGCTCCACCGGTAAGCCCAAGGGGGTGATGTGCGAGCACGAGGGCATGCTCAACCACCTCTACGCGAAGACCGACGACCTGCAGGTGGGCGAGGACGACGTCGTCGCCCAGGTCGCCCCGCAGTGCTTCGACATCTCCCTCTGGCAGCTCGTCGCGGCTCTGCTGGTCGGCGGCACGACGCTCATCGTGCCGCAGGAGGCGATCCTCGACGTGGAGAGGTTCGTGGAGGTCGCCCGCGGTGCGGACGTGGCCCAACTCGTCCCCTCCTACCTCGAAGTGGTGCTGTCGCACCTGGAGGAGCACGGCGGCGGCCTCGGCCGCGTCCGCTGCCTCTCGGCCACCGGCGAAGCGCTCAAGAAGGAGCTCGTCGAGCGCTGGTTCGCGGCCTTCCCCGGGACCGCGCTCGTCAACGCGTACGGGCTCACCGAGACCTCCGACGACACGAACCACGAGGTCATGACCGAGCCGCCGCACGGTGACCGGGTCCCCCTCGGACCTGCCGTCGCCAACGTGCGGGTCTACGTCGTCGACCCCGGCCTCGAACCGGTGCCGCTCGGCTCGCCCGGCGAGATCGTGTTCGCCGGGATCTGCGTCGGCCGCGGCTACATCAACGACCCCGAGCGCACGGCCGCCGCGTACGGCACCGACCCGCACCGGCCGGGCGAACGGCTCTACCGGTCCGGCGACTTCGGCCGCTGGTGCCCCGACGGCAAGCTGGAGTTCCTGGGCCGCCGCGACGCACAGGTGAAGCTGCGCGGCTTCCGCATCGAGCTCGGCGAGATCGAGAACCGGCTGCTCGGCGTCGCCGGGATCCGGGACACCGCCGTGGTCGTCGTCGGCGAGAGCCTGGTCGCCTTCTACGCCGCCGCCACCGACGTGCCCGTCGAGGAGCTGCGGACGTGGCTGGCGGCCGCGCTGCCGGAGTACATGGTGCCGAGCCGTTTCCACCGCCTCGACGCCCTGCCGCTCACCGCCAACAGCAAGATCGACAAGAAGCGGCTGGCGGAGCTCGCAGAGGCGGACGACGACGGCCCGGAGCCGCCGGTCACCCCGACGGAGCGGCGGATCGCCGCCGCCTGGGCGGCCGTCCTCGGCATGGAGCCCGAACGGGTCGGCCGCAGCAGCCACTTCTTCGACTCCGGCGGCACCTCCCTGTCCGCCGTACGCCTCGTCGTCAAGCTCGAACGGGCCGTGTCGCTGAAGGACCTCACCCGGCACCCGCGGCTGAGCGACCTGGCCGCGTTCGTCGACGGAACCGGCGCGCCCGCAGGGGCGGACACCGGGACGGGCCTGCTGAACCCCCTGCTCACCCCGCCCTCCCCGACCGCCACCCTCGTCTGCTTCCCGTACGCGGGCGGCAACGCCGTCAACTTCCGCCCCGTCGTCGCCGAGCTGGCGGACAGCGGGCTGGCCGTCCACGGAGTGGAGCTGCCCGGCCACGACCTCACGGCCGAGAGCGAGCCGTTCGCCCCCCTGGGAACGGTCGCCAAGACCGTGGCGGGCGAGATCGGCCGGAGCATCACCGGACCGGTCCTGCTCTGGGGGCATTCCTCCGGGGCCGCCCTGGCCGTACTGACCGCACGGCTGCTGGAGGAGCAGGGCCACGAACTGCGGGCCGTCCTCATCGGCGGCCAGCTGGTCGGCACCCCCGGGGCGCGCCGCGCGTTCAGCGCCGAGCTCAGGGCCATGACCCCTCTGGAGATCGCCGCCCGGATCGGCGGCGACAACGGCTACACCGAGCTCGCCGGGACGGACACGGGACGGGCGGAGCTGGTCGGTGCGGCCTACCGGCACGACGTCCTGGAGGCGAACGCGTTCTTCGCCGACGCCGTGGAGAACCCGCCGACCACCCTCGTCGCGGCCCCGCTGACCCTCGTGGCAGCCGCCGACGACCCCGCCACCCAGGGCCACGAGGAGAGCCTCGACGCCTGGCGCCTCCTCGCCCGGACCGTCGACGTCCGCGAGCTGCCCGACGGTGGTCATCACTTCTTCCGCACCCGGCCGGCGCAGACCGCCGCCGTGGTGCGGGCCGTCCACGACATGCACGAAAGCGAGTGAGAGTGAAAGTGCCGCCGATTGACACGGATCCCTTCGCCGGTCTCGACGGGCGGCGTGACGAGGGCCGTCCGGCCATCGTCACCGTTGCCGACGCACCGGACCCGGTGGCCTGGGCCGCCGAGCACCGCGATGCCCTGTACCGGATCGTCGCCTCGCAGGGCGCCGTACTGGTGCGCGGGCTGGGGCTGAACGACGCCGCCGGTGCGGCTGCCGTCCTGCGGACCCTCGGGAACGACCTGATGCCCGAGCGCGAGGCGTTCGCGCCCCGCTGGACCTACGAGGACCGCATCTACTCGTCCTCCAAGTGGCCGCCGAACCAGCCGATGTGCATGCACCACGAGCTGAGCTACGCGCTGGAGTTCCCGGCGACCATGGCCTTCGCCTGCCTGAGCGCGCCCACCAGCGGCGGGGCCACCGCCCTGGCCGACGCCGGCCGCGTCCTGCAGGGCCTGCCCGCCGACCTCGTCGAGCGCTTCGAGCGCGAGGGATGGCTGCTCACCCGCAGCTACACCGAGGACATCGGCGTCCCGTGGACGGAGGCGTTCGGCACCACCGACCGCGCCGAGGTCGAGCGGTACTGCACGGCCAACGACATCACCTTCGAATGGACCGGCGACGGGCTGCGCACCAGCCAGCGCCGCCCGGCGGTGCTGCGCCATCCCGCGGACGGCGAGCGGCTCTGGTTCAACCAGATCGCCTTCCTCAACGAGTGGACGATGGCGCCCGAGGTCCGCGAGTACCTGGTCGACGTCTACGGCCCGCAGGGCCTGCCGTTCAACACGAGCTTCGGCGACGGCGGCGAGATCACCGAGGACATCGTCACGCTGATCAACAAGGTGTACGACTCCGTCACCGTCGCCGAGCCGTGGCGCCCGGGTGACCTGATGCTCGTCGACAACCTCCGCACGGCGCACAGCCGGCTGCCGTACGACGGAGCCCGCGAGGTGCTCGTCGCGATGGCGAACCCCACCACCCGATCCGTCTAGAGGTTCGAGAAACCAGATGACGAAGCACAACCCAACTTTCGCAGTGATCTCCGGCCGGCAGGTGCAGCGTGCGCTGAGCGGGCAGGAGAAGCTGGTCACGGAGATCGTCGAGGCGGCCTACGTCGCGCACGGCACGGGGAAGACGGTCAACCCGCCCTCGTACTTCCTCCAGTTCCCCGACCGGCCCACCGCCCGCATCATCGCCCTGCCCGCCTCGCTCGGCGGGGACGACGGCGTGGACGGACTCAAGTGGATCTCCAGCTTCCCGGAGAACGTCGGCTCCGGGCTGCCGCGCGCCTCCGCGGTCCTGATCCTCAACGATCCGCGCACCGGCTACCCGTACGCCTGCCTGGAGAGCTCGATCATCAGCGCGAGCAGGACGGCCGCGTCGGCCGCGCTGGCCGCCGACCGGCTCACCCGCGGCCGGACCCGCCCCGCCCGGGTGGGCTTCGTCGGCACCGGTCTGATCGCCCGCTACCTGCACACCTACCTGGCCGGCACGGGCTGGTCCTTCGACGAGGTCGGTGTGCACGACCTGTCCGGCGCGCACGCGGCCGGCTTCGCCGACTACCTGAGCCGCTCCGGCGAGAGCGGCCGGGTGACCGTGCACGACTCCGTGGACGACCTGATCCGCAGCAGCGACCTGGTGGTCTTCGCCACCGTGGCGGGCACTCCGCACGTCACCGACCCGGGGCTGTTCGCCCACCACCCGCTGGTGCTCCACGTCTCGCTGCGGGACCTGGCGCCGGAGATCATCCTCGATTCCGTCAACTACGTCGACGACGTCGAGCACTGCCTGAAGGCCAACACCTCGCCGCACCTGGCCGAACAGCTCACCGGCAACCGGGACTTCCTCGACGGGACCCTCTACGACGTCATGACGGGACGCGCCACGGTGCCGTCCGACCGCACGGTGGTGTTCTCCCCGTTCGGCCTCGGCGTGCTCGACCTGGCGGTCAGCGCCCACGTGTACGACCAGGTGTCGCGCAGCGGCGACCTGCACGTGGTCGAGGACTTCTTCCACGAGATGAACCGGTACGGCGGCTAGGGGCAACTGCCCCAGAACGGGAGGTAGCTGTGCCGATCATCTCAGAGGCGCAGGAGTATCACGAGGAGGATCTGTTCGTCGACCTCCGCCGGACCTTCGGGCGCAGGCTCTACCTGAAGTGCGAAGGGTTCAACTTCGCCGGGTCGATCAAGCTCAAGGCCGCTCGGGCGATGGTCGAGGCGGCGGAGGCGAGCGGGGTGCTGCGGCCCGGCTCCATCCTGGTGGAGTCCTCGTCGGGCAACCTCGGCGTCGCCCTGAGCATCCTCGCCGCCAGCAAGGGCTACGACTTCGTCTGCGTCACCGACAACCGGTGCAACCTGGCCACGAAGCAGCTCATCGAGTCCATGGGCGGCACGGTCTACACCGTCACGGAACCCGCGCCCGACGGCGGCTTCCTCGGCGCGCGGCTGCGCCTGGTGCAGGAGCTGTGCGAGTCGGACGACCGCTACGTCTGGCTCAACCAGTACGCGAACCCGAACAACGCGCTGGCGCACTACCGGTCGACGGCCCCGGCGATCGCCCGGCGCTTCCCCGACCTGCAGGTGGCCTTCGTCGGTGCCGGTACGACCGGCACGCTGATGGGCTGCGCCCGCTACTTCAAGGAGCACCGGCCCGAGGTCACCGTCGTCGCCGTCGACGCCGTCGGCTCGGTGACCTTCGGCGGCCCGTCCCTGCCGCGGATGATCCCGGGCCTGGGCACCGGAGTGCGGCCGCCGCTGCTCGACCGGTCCTACGTGGACGACGTGGTCCTCGTCAGCGAGGTGGAGACCGTCCGCGCCTGCCACCGGCTGGCCGGGCGCGGCTTCCTCCTCGGAGGCTCCACCGGGACCGTGATCAGCGGCGCCATGCGCTGGCTCGACGAGCACGCTCCGGGCGAGGACCTCACCGCGGTGGCGATCGCCCCCGACATGGGCGAGCGCTACCTGGACTCGGTCTACCACCGGGGCTGGGTCGAGGAGATATACGGCAGCTCAGCCCTCGCCGACGAACTCGAGAAAGCCGAGGAAGTACCGATGATGTCCAGTACAGGTGTTGCACGATGACCGATCTGCTGCAGACGGACGTCGCCGAGGAGACGGCCTTCGCGCTCGGCGGCGAGGCCGCCCTGGTGGAAGCCGTCGCGCGGGAGATACTCGACGTCGCCGGCGGCCGGGTGGACTCGCCCGAGTTCGTGGCGGCGGCCCGTGACGCCTGGGAGAACCTGCCGGGCCCGCTGCGGCAGGCGATCCGCCGGTTCCGCCGGCACTCCGGCCCCCGTGGGCGGCTGCTGCTCCGGGGGCTCCCGGTGGGCGACGTCGCACGGGACACCCCGTCGGTCGCCGACTCGGTCCAGCGGGACGCCTCCGTCGCCGCCGCGGTCCTGCTCATGGTGGCCTGCGGACTGGGCGACCCCGCCGCGTTCCGGCGGGAGAAGTCCGGCGCCCTGGTGCAGGACGTCGTACCGGTGCCGGGCCGCGAGGAGTTCCAGGGCAACGCCGGCTCGGTGCTGCTCTCCTTCCACACGGAGAACGCCTTCCACGAGTACCGCCCGGACTACGTCATGCTGCTCTGCCTGCGTGCCGACCACGAGGGGGTCGCGGGCACCCGTACCGCCTGTGTCCGCGAGGTCCTGGACCTGCTGAGCCCGGCCTCCCGCAAGGCGCTGGCCCGTCCCGAGTTCGTCACCGAGGCGCCGCCCTCGTTCGGTCCCGGCGGCGGGGACGCTCCCGGGCACCCGGTGCTGGGCGGCTCGTGGGAGGACCCGGACCTGCGGGTGGACTTCTCCGCCACCCGGGCGACGACGACGGCCGGCGCCGACGCCCTCGCCGAGCTGGGGGCGCTCTTCGAGGAGGTCTCGGCGACGTCCCAACTGCTCCCCGGCGACCTGGTGATCGTCGACAACCACGTCACCGTGCACGGCCGCACCGCGTTCACCCCGCGCTACGACGGCCAGGACCGCTGGCTGCAGCGCACCTTCGCGCTGACCAGCCTGCGCCGCTCGCGGGGCTGGCGCCCGGACGACGGCTACGTTCTGGTTGAATGAAAGCCCAGTTGACGGCGGACGGGGGAGCGTGCTGTGCGAGTGGTCATTGCCGAGGACTCGGTGATTCTTCGTGAAGGCATGGTGGAGCTGCTGACCGCCCGCGGCTGCGAGGTCGTTGCCACCGCGGGCGATGCGGACGAACTGCTGGCCGCGGTGGCCGAGCACGTCCCCGACGTCGCCGTCGTCGACATCCGGATGCCCCCGACCCACACCGACGAGGGCATCCGCGCCGCCGTCCGGCTCCGGGCGGACCATCCGGGCGTGGGCATCCTCGTCTTCTCCCAGCACGCCGAGCCGTCCTGGGCGGCCCGTCTGCTGGCCGGCGAGGCGTCCGGCATCGGCTACCTGCTCAAGGAACGGGTCTCGGCCACCGCCGACTTCCTCGAAGCACTGCGCCGGGTCGCCTCCGGTGGCGTGGCCCTCGACCCGGAGATCGTCAGCCGCATGCTGAACAGCGGCACGCGCCGCCTCGACCGGCTGACCGACCGGGAGCGAGAGGTCCTGGACCTGATGGCCCAGGGCCACTCGAACCGTTCCATCGCCGGACTGCTCGTCATCTCCGAGCGGGCGGTGGAGAAGCACGCGGCCTCCGTGTTCGGGAAGTTCGACCTGCCGCCGACCGATGCCGACAACCGCCGCGTCAAGGCCGTCGTCGCCTACCTGCACGAGGTCAGGACGTAGGTCCCCCCTGGGGGGGCGGATATCCGAACCCCGAAGACGGGAGGTAGCACGGTGTTCCGCGCGGGCCGTGCGACCGAGAATGGAAACATGTCACTGAGCACCGAGACTGCTGTCCGGCCCACCGTGCGATCGGGTCTGGGAATCCGGGCCGAGAACCTGCACCGCACGTACGGCCGCGGCCGCGACGCGGTCAAGGCGCTGCGCGGCGTGGACGTCAGTTTCATGGCCGGCACGTTCACCGCGGTGATGGGGCCGTCCGGGTCGGGCAAGTCGACCCTGCTGCAGTGCGTCGCCGGGATGGACCGGCAGACGGCCGGCACGGTCCACTGGGGTCCGACGGAGATCACCGCCCTGCCCGAGCGGCGCCTCGCGCAGCTCAGGCGCGTCGAGGCCGGGTTCATCTTCCAGTCGTACAACCTGATGCCGTCCATGACGGTGGAACAGAACGTCGCCCTGCCGGCCCGGCTCGCGGGCACCCGGGTGGACTGGGACGCGGTGACCGAGGCCCTCGAGCAGGTGGGCCTCGCGGACCGGAGGAAGGAACGGCCCGGCCGCCTCTCCGGCGGTCAGCAGCAGAGGGTGGCCGTGGCCCGCGCCCTGTTCAGCCGGCCGCGAATCCTCTTCGCCGACGAACCCACCGGCGCGCTCGACCGCTCCACCAGCCGGGAAGTGCTGTGGCTGCTGCGCGAGCGGGTGGAGAGCGAGGGCCGTACCTGCGTGATGGTGACGCACGATCCGGTCGCGGCGAGCTTCGCTGACCGGGTCGTCGTCCTCGCCGACGGTGTGATGGTCGACGACCTCGTACGCCCCTCGGCCGCGCAGATCGCCGAGAAGCTGAGCGGACTCGGCGGATTCGGCGGCCCGGCATGCTGAGGCTCGCGCTGGGGGCCCTTCGGGCCCGGCCCGTCACCTTCGCGGGGCTCGCCGCGGCGCTCCTGCTGGCCGTCGCCGTGATCACGCTGTTCGGCTCCCTCATCGCCACGGCGATCGCCGGCGGCGGCGACTCGCGGCTCGCGATGATCGGCGGGGCGTTCGGCGAGATCGCGATGCTGATGGCTCTGTTCGTGGTCGCGAACACCCTGAGTTTCTCCGTGCGCCAGCAGGCCCGCGACATGGCGCTGCTGCGCACGAGCGGGGCCACGCCGGTCCAGATCAAGCGGCTCATCCGGTTCCAGGTACTGCTGGTGACCCTGCTCGTCTCACCGCCGGCCTGGGTGCTCGGCTCCTGGAGCGCGCGGGTCTTCCTGACCGAGCTCGTCGCACGCGGCATCTCCCCGGCCACCGCCGAGGTCCCGTCGTCCACCCTGCCCCTGCTGATCGCGACCGCGGCGACCCTGCTGGTCGGCGTCGGCGCGACGAAGCTCGCCGCGCGCCGCACGGTCAGCGGCAGGCCGTCCGCGGCCATGGCGCAGACGGCGGCCGAGCAGGGCCGGCTGGGCTGGGTGCGCGGCATCGCGGGGGTGCTCGTCCTCGCGGGCGCCGGCTTCTGGTGCGCCTTCACGGCGCGGCAGCCGATGGACAAGGCGGCCCAGGCCGCGCTGCTCGGGTCGCTGTTCCTCATGATCGCGCTCGGTCTGCTCGGACCCCTGCTGGCGCGGCTCGCGATGGTGCTGCTCGGCCTGCCGTTCCGGCTCGCGGGCAGCCGGCACCGGGGTGACGCCGGAGGCTGGCTCGCCGCCGACAACCTGCGGGGACACGCCCACCGGCTGGCTTCCGCCGTGGTGCCGATCGCCCTGCTCGTCGGGCTCTCGACGACGTTCGCCGCGGTCACCGGGACGCTCCGGGAGGTCGCCCCGCCCGGAGCGTACGCCGAGAGCGACGTGTGGCTGCGCGGCGTGGAACTGGCCATGCTGGCCGGCTTCGGCGCGGTGGCCACCGTGAACACGCTCGTGTCGCTGACGGCCTCGCGGCGGCGGGAGTACGCGCTGCTGACCCTGATCGGTGCGACCCGGTGCCAGCTCCTGCGGATGCTGGGTGCGGAGGCGGTGCTGACCGCCCTGGCAGGAGTACTGCTCGGGATCCTGGTCGCGGCGCCCGCGGTCATCGCGTTCGTGGTGGCCGCCACGGACGGCCTGCTCCCGTCCGTCCCGCTGGAGACGTACGGCCCCCTGGTGCTGGGCGTGGTGGCGCTGACCGTCACGACGATCCTGTCCACCGGCGTGAAGGCCACCTCGGAACCGGCCGTCTCGGCCGTGGCCACGGCATGACGACGACCACGGCCGAGGACTCGGCCCGCGAGCAGGGACGGAAGGTACGGCCGGCGGCGATCGCCTACGCCTTCGCCGGACTGCCGCTCTCGCTGGTCGGCATCGTCTACGTCGTCGCCGTCCTCTACGTGGGCGGTCTGCTGTCGCTGACCCTCATCGGACTGCCGGTGCTCGCCGCCGGCCTGCGGGGCGCCCGGTTCCTCGGCCGGGTCCACGCCCGGACGGTCCGCGCGCTGCTCGGCGAGCCGGTCGAGGCCCCCGCGCCTCCGCAGCCCGTACCCGGCCTGATGCGCTGGATCCAGAGCAGCCTGTCCGATGCGACGGCCTGGCGCTGCATGCTGTACCTGACGCTCCGGCTCCCGGTCGACGTCCTCGCCTTCGCGGCGACGGTCGGCATCCCGGCGCTCGGCGTGTGGTCCGTCGTATGGGCGCTGATCAGCCGCCCGGGGCTGCTGATGGGTACCGCCGCGGTGGCCGTCGGACTGACCGCCCTGGTGGTCGTCCCCGTGGCGTTCCGCGCGCTGATGAACCTGCACCGGCTGCTCGCCCGGACGCTGCTCGGACCCAGCGCCGCCCAGCAGCGGGTACGGACCCTCGAATGGGCGCGCAGCACGGCCCTCACCGAGGGCGCCCGCACCCTGCGCCAGGTCGAGCGGGACCTGCACGACGGGACGCAGGCACAGCTCGTCGCGATCGCCATCACGCTGTCGCTGACCGCGGACGCCCTGGACGACGACGGCGGGGACCGGCCGGCCGACCGGACCCGCACGCTCGTCGCACGGGCCCGTACCCAGACCGACGCGGCCATCGCGGAGCTGCGGCGCCTCATCGACGGGATCAGTCCCGCCGCGCTGGACCTCGGACTCGTGGACGCGCTCCCGCAGTTGACGGCGCAGGCCGGCGTACCGGTCACGCTGAAGACGAACGTGCACGAGCGGCCCGACCCGGTGATCGAGAGAGTGGCGTACTTCTGTGTCGCCGAGCTGCTGACGAACATCGCCAAGCACAGCGGGGCGACACAGGCGTCGATGGACGCGGACCTCGTGGGGGACCTGCTGCGGATCCGGATCCGCGACAACGGCAGGGGCGGTGCCCGGATCGGGGCGGGCAGCGGACTGCTCGGCCTGCGGGAACGGCTGGCCGCGGTCGACGGCACCCTCAGACTCGACAGCCCGCCATCGGGCCCGACCACCGCTGTGATCGAACTGCCCGTCCGGATCTGACGCAACGCGGCCCGACGGGGCCGGAACCACCCACGCCCACGGAGTTGCCGCGCAGGCGGTATCCGGCGTGCCCGCCAACAGGCGGGCGGCCCTCGACGTCGCCCCCACCAGTGGAAGGAAAGCTCTCCATGCGCGCTGCGCGGATCAGACACGCATTACTGATAACCGGCCTTGCCGGATGCATCGTCGCGTCCGTCGCGGCCGCCGCGGCGTCGGCCGTGCCCGGCCTGCCGGCCGCACCCCGGCTCGCCCCGGTCACCGCGGAGAACCTGCCCGGCCGCTACGAGGCGAACCACCGGTACCTCGCCGAGGCCGCGGAGGCGGCGCGGCGGATGGGGGACGAGGGCCGCGCCGCGGCGCTCGGCCACCTCGCCGACGGCGACCGGACCTTCCTGGAGGTCGGCGCCGAAGCCGACGGCCGGGCCGTGGAGGTGCTCGGAGATCTGGTGCACGCGCAGCGGATCGCCCTCCTGGTGCCGGGTTCGGACACCACCGTCGACACCTTCGACCACCTCGGCTCCCCCCACAGCTCGATGGGCGGCGCAGCCCGCGCGCTGTACGGCGAGATGAGCTCGCTCGCCCCGGACTCACGGGTCGCCGTCATCGCCTGGTACGGCTACCGGGCACCCCGTACGAAGAGCCGTGACACAGTGACCAGCACCCGGGCGCAGGAGGGCGGCAGCCTGCTCCGCGAGCAGCTCCGTCAGCTGCGGGCGCTCAACCCCCAGGCGTCCACCGCCCTGTTGTGCCATTCGTACGGCAGTGTGGTGTGCGCGCAAGCGCTGCGCGGGACGGGCCCGCAGGTGCAGTCCGGCCTGACCGGCGTCGTCGTCTTCGGCAGCCCCGGCATGGGCGCCGAGTCGGCTTCCGAGCTGGGGATCCGCGTCCCGTTCTGGGCCGGCCGGGGCAGCAGGGACTGGATCGCGAACGTGCCGCACACCCGGGTCTTCCTGCCCAGCGGGAGCGTGGGCTTCGGTGCCGACCCGGTCTCCGCGGAGTTCGGCGCCCGGACGCTGCCCACCGGCGACAGCCGGCACGGCGACTACCTGCAACCCGGCGGTCTCTCCCTGCGGAACATCGCCCTGATCAGCCTGGACCGGGCCTCGGCGGTGTCCCGTGGCTGACCTGCGCGTCCGACCCGAAGCCAGGCCCGTACCCGCCGCCGCGGCAGGGGAAGGCCCCTCCCTCGAACAGCCCGCCGGGCGGACCGCGCCGAACCGGCTGCACCGGGCGGTGCTGCGGATCGACGCGGCCACCCCGTCCTCCCGGGACCGGGCGGTCGACGTCCTTCGCGCCCTGTCCATCCTCGGCGTGGTCCTCGGCCACTGGCTCGTGAGCGCCGTGGTGCTGCGAGCGGGCGGCCACCTGGGGGGCGACAGCCCCTTGCGCCACATGCCGGGCCTCACCCCGGTGACCTGGCTGCTCCAGCCGCTCGCGCTGTTCTTCTTCGTCGGCGGCCGCGTCGGATCCCGGAGCCACGCCTCCGCGATGGCGCGTCACACCGGCTACCGGGCCTGGCTGGCCCAGCGGTTGCGGCAGCTGTTCCGGCCGGCGGCGGCCCTGCTGGCCGTGTGGTCGCTGGTCCTGCTCGGGCTGGCCGCCGCGGGAGTCGCGTACGAGACGATCCGCACGCTGGTCCAACTCGCCCTGTCCCCGCTCTGGTTCCTCTGCGTCTACGCGGTGATCACGGCGGCCACCCCGCTGATCCGGCGGTACCCGGGCCGGCTGGCGGTCACCGCCTTCCTCGTGGTCGTGGCCCTGGACCTGGTCCGCGCAGTGGCGGGTGACACGGGATGGGTCGGTGTGCTCCGGACGGTGAACGTCCCCGCGGGCTGGCTGGTGCCGTACGCGCTGGGTGTGTTCTGGGCGGCGGGCGGTTTGACCCGCCGCAGGTCCGCCGTCGGCATGCTGGTGGGCGGCACGGCCTCGGTCGTGGCCCTGGTGCTGTGGTGCGGCTATCCGGCGAGCATGGTCGGCGTCCCGGGGGCCGCCCTGTCCAACCTCAGCCCGCCGAGCCTGGCGGCCGTCTGCTTCGGGCTGGCCCAGTGCGGACTGGGGCTGCTGCTGTGCGGTCCGCTGCGCCGGCTCACCGGGCAGTCGACCCGGCCGGTTCCGGTCCTGCCGCACGGCCGGCCGCCCGGGGCGCCGGCCCGGGCCACCGCCGGACAGTTCTGCTGGGCCGCCGTGGCCGTGCTGAACCTCTCGGCCATGACGGTCTTCCTCTGGCACCAGACGGCCATGCTCGCCACCACCGTGATCTCGGCCGGCTCCGGTGAGCACTTCCCCGGCCTGCACACGGCGCCGGACCACCCGCTCTGGGTGCTGTGCCGCCTGGCGTGGCTGCCCGTGTTCGCGGGCGTCCTCGTCCTGTGCTGGGCGGCGTTCCGCGATCTCGAGCAGGCTGCCCGGCGACCGCGTCGATAAAGGATCCATATCCGACCGATTTCCGGGCAATATTGCCCGCCTGTACGGTGTCCGCTATTTGTCCTTCCAGTGGGCCAGAAAAGATGAAGGAGAAGTCTTGTGACTGTTTCAAAGGGTGTCGAGAATTCCGTGTCGAACGGTATCGAGAATTCGACTCCGAAGAGCGCCGGTGATTCGCTCCGGAATCTCTCCATAGAGTCCGTGGGAGCGCTTTACGCGAAGTACCAGGACGATCTTCGTGCTGTCCGGGACCAGCAGCGCGCTTTCCTCCAGCAGCGCGGCAAGTCGATGAAGGCGCAGCTCGACGACTACGAGGCGGAGATCACCTATCTGCTGCTCCGTGAATACCGCCCCGAGACCGTGGTCGAGATCGGCACCTTCTACGGCTGGTCCACGATGTGGATCCTGAGCGCACTGCGGGACAACGGCACGGGCCACCTGCATTCCTTCGACATGGTCGACCACGTGGTGAGCAACGTCCCGGCAGAGCTTTCGGCGGACCGCTGGACATTCACCAAGGGCGACGTCCGCGAGCAGCTCGGACAGATTCCCGACCGGACCGATTACCTCTTCATCGACGCCGACCACGGCGCCCGGTTCGCCCACTGGTACATCGACAACGTATTCCCCAAGGTCCCCTCGGGCACCCCGACCAGCGTGCACGACGTCTTCCACGGGCGCCGTCCGAAGCCGCTCAGCGAGGGATCGGTCCTCATGAAGTGGCTCGCCGAGCAGGGCATCCCGTACTTCACCCCGTCGGCCGCCAAGGCTCCGGAGGTGATCGAGCAGCTCCGTCAGGTGAAGGCCGGACTGCGGCTCGACGTGCCGGTCCGCGACAGCCGGCACAACCCGATGGTCTTCTTCACCCTCGCCTGAGGGCGCCGCCATGTGGCCCCCGACGCAGGTCGGGGGCCACATGGCGTTGCCGGTCCCGTGCCCCGGGAGCGGACCTGACGGCGTCACAGCTCCGCGACGGCCTCCAGGGGGCTCAGCGCGGCCGCGTGCCGGGCCGGGAGGGCGGCCGCCACGGCGCCCGTGGTGAGGGAGATCAGACAGACGAGGAGCAGCGTGCCCCAGGGCAGGGCCAGGGAGTAGTCCTTCAGCGCGCCGTTCGTCAGGGCGCCCACCGTCCAGGCCCCGAACAGCCCGGCCGCCAGGCCCAGCAGGGTGCCGAAGGCGGCCACCGTCAGGGCTTCGAGGCGGATCATCCGGCGGATGCCGGCGCGGTCCATGCCGATGGCGCGCAGGACACCGATCTCCCGGGTGCGGTCCGCGACCGACATGGCCAGGGTGTTCATGATGCCGAGCGCGGCGATCACACCGCCGATGGCGAGCAGGCCGTACATGAGGGTCAGCAGGGTGCCCAGCGAGCCGGCCGCCTCCCGGACCAGTTCCTGCCGGTCCTGGACCTTGAGCAGCGGGTTGTTGCCCGTGGCGGTGCGCAGGCGCTCCTTGGCGGCGCCGTCGTCGGCGCGGACGAGGACGCGCTGGACGGAGCCGGGGGTGAGGCTGCTGCGCTGCACCTCGCTGCGCAGGCCCAGGGCGTCCTGTGCGGTGGGATTGTCCTCGTAGACGCCGACGACCGTGTACGGGGTGAGGTCCTGGCCGGGGCCGCCGACACGGGCGGCCACGCGGTCCCCGGTGCGCACGCCGTTCTCGCGGGCCAGGGTGTCGGACAGGGCGATCCGGCCCGGCCCGAGGTCCTTCGGCGAGCCGCTGACGAAGGCGAGCTTCATGACGTCCGGGACGGCGGCCGGGTCGACGCCCGAGATCTGGCGGACGCCGCCGCCGATGAACAGGGTGGAGTCCGTGACGGCGGTCGCCGTCCGCACCCCGGGGACGCCGGCCACCCGCTCCACGGCGGCCGGGTCGATGCCGGCCGTCGGGGTGTGGGTGCTGATCACGTAGTCGGCGCCGAGGCCGGCCGCGGCCCGGCGGTCGAGGGCCTGACCGGTGGAATGACCGATGACGGCGAGCCCGGCGACCAGGGCCGTGCTGACCATCAGGGCGGAGGCGGTGGCGGCGGTGCGCCGCGGGTCGCGCAGCGCGTTGCGCCCGGCCAGGTGTCCGGCGATGCCGAGGCGGCCGGTCAGCCGTCCGCTCAGCCGGATCACGGGGACCGCGAGGAGCGGCGCCAGCACGATCATCGCGACGACGAGCAGCGCGCAGCCGAACATCGCGCTCCGCAGGTTCTCCTCGGAGGCGTCCTTCGCCCCCGAGAGCGAGAGCAGAGTTGCGCCGCCGAGGGCGAGCAGCAGCGCTCCCGCAGCGCCGCGGACCCGGGACGCCGCGGCGGTGGGCGGCTGTTCGGCCGAGCGCATGGCCTCGACCGGCGCGATCCTGGCCGCCTTGCGGGACGGCAGCCACGCCGCGAGCACGGTGACGCCCACTCCGACGGCGAGCGCGGCCAGCACGGGGAGCGGGCCGATCACCAGTGGGCCGCGGGGCAGCTCCTCCTGCGCGGTGCTGAGGATCTGCGGCAGGACGGAGGCGATCCCGAGACCGAGCAGGAAGCCGAGGGCCGATGCGGCGAGGCCGAGGAGGGCGGCTTCCCACAGGAGGGAGCGGACGACCTGGCGGCGCGTGGCACCGATCGCGCGCAGCAGGGCGATCTCGCGGGTGCGCCGGGCGACGAGCATGGTGAAGGTGTTGACGATGAGGAACGACCCGATGAACAGGGCGACTCCGGCGAAGACCAGCGACAGCTTCTCGTTGCCGCGGGTGAGCGTGTCGACCAGGACGCTCTGCTGGAGGGCCTGTGCGGTGCCGGTGGTGGCCTCGGCCCGGTCGGCGGGGAGCAGGGCGGCGACCCGGCGGGAGAGTTCGGCCTCGTCGGTGCCGGGTACGGCGGACAGGTCGATCGAGGTGTAGCGGCCCGGGGAGGCGAACAGCTGCTGTGCGGTCGCCCGGTCGAACAGGGCGAGCGTGCCGCCGGCGGTCACCCGGGTGTCCCCGGTGGTGACGATGCCGACGAGCTTCTTCGTCATGGCCGCGCCGTCGGTGGCCAGGGTGATCGCGTCGCCGATACGGAACCGGCCGGCGGCCGCGGTGCCGCCGTCCACGGCGATCTCGCCGTCGGTCCGGGGGGCGCGGCCCCCGGTCAGCGGGTGGCGGCTGTCCTTGCCGTCGGCGCCGGGGACGTACGCGGCGGCCCGGTGCGCCCAGATCCTGCCGGTGCGCAGCGGGGAGCCGTCCGAGGCGTTCAGGGTGGCCAGGCCGTCGGCGGACGGCCGTACGGCGGCGACGCCCGGGAGGGCGGCCAGCTTGCGGACGAGCGTGTCGTCGAGCACGGTGGCGTGTTCGTCGGGGGCGGACTCGCCGGACGCGCCGGACCCGGCGGACCCGGACCCGGCGGCGCCGGGCGGGGGGTCCTTCGGGGTCACGGTGACGGCGATGTCGGCGTAGTTCTTGGACACCGCGGCCCGGTGCGCCGCGGTGGAGGAGTCGGCGAAGACGAGGGTGCCGGAGACGAAGGCGACGCCGAGGGTGACGGCGAGCACCGTCATCAGCAGCCGGGCCTTGTGCGCCAGGACGTTGCGCAGGGCTGTTTTCAGCATGGGTGGCTTTCGGGAGGGGCGGGCGTACGGGGACGGGTCAGCTCGTGGCGGCGCGGGTGTCGAGCTGCTTCATCCGGTCCAGGACCCGGTCCGGGGTGGGCTGCACCATCTCGTCGACCAGGCGGCCGTCGGAGAGGAAGACGACGCGGTCGGCGAAGCCCGCGGCGACCGGGTCGTGGGTCACCATGACCACGGTCTGGCCCAGTTCGCGCACGGAGTCGCGCAGGAAGCCGAGGACCTCGGCCCCGGCCCGGGAGTCGAGGTTGCCGGTGGGCTCGTCGCCGAAGACGATCGCGGGCCGGCCGACCAGGGCCCGCGCCACCGCGACCCGCTGCTGCTGGCCGCCGGAGAGCTGGGCCGGCCGGTGGTCCAGGCGCCGGGAGAGGCCGACCATGGACACCACGCGCTCCAGCCACTGCCGGTCGGGGCGGCGTCCGGCGATGGACAGCGGCAGCGTGATGTTCTCCAGCGCGGTCAGCGTGGGCAGCAGGTTGAACGCCTGGAAGATGAAGCCGATCCGGTCGCGGCGCAGCTCGGTGAGCTGTCGGTCGTCGAGCGTGCTCAGCTCGGTGGTGCCGATGCGGACGGAGCCGGAGCTGACGGAGTCGAGGCCCGCGGCGCAGTGCATGAGGGTGGACTTGCCGCAGCCGGAGGGGCCCATGATCGCGGTGAACTGGGCCTCCCGGAAGGAGATGCTGACGCGGTCCAGGGCCACCACCCGGGTGTCGCCGCTGCCGTGGACCTTCGACAGGTCGGTGGTGGAGGCCGCGATACCGGGCGTCGGGTGTGCGGGGAACGGGTCTGCGGTCACGGTCACGGTCACGGGGACTCCACTTCGGGTGCGGTGCGCAAGGGGTGCACGCCGAAGGCTGCCGGGCCGGAGTATCGGCGCCCGGACCGTCGTGTATCGGACCGCGCGCCGTCCCGCAGCAGTTGTGTACGGGGGTGCTGCGGCCGACCGGTCAGCGCGGGAGGCGCAGGGTGGCCACCGCGCCGCCGTCCGGGGCGTTGTCCAGGCGCAGCTCGGCGCCGAGCACCCGGGCCTGCCCCAGGGCGATGGTCAGGCCGAGGCCGTGCCCCGCGCCGCGCTCCGCGGCGCCGGTGCGGAAGCGCTGCGGGCCGCCCCGCAGCAGGTCCGCGGGGAAGCCGGGGCCGTGGTCGCGCACGACGACGGTGCGCCCCTCGACGGTGACCTCCACCGGGGCGCGTCCGTGCCGGTGCGCGTTGATGACGAGGTTGCCGACGATCCGCTCCAGACGGCGCGGGTCGGTCTCCACGGACTCCCCGGACCCTCCCGGTTCCCCGGTCTCCACCCCGGTGTCGAGGCCGGTACGGGTCACCGCCTCGCGGACCACCGCGCCGAGCGGGACCCGGGCGTGCACCGGCGCCTCCGCGCCGGCGTCCAGCCGGGAGATCTCCAGCAGGTCCTCGACCAGGCCGCGCAGATCGCGTACGCGGGCCCGGAGCAGGTCCTCCGTCTCACCGGGCGGCAGCAGGTCGGCGGCGGCCAGCAGACCGCCGACGGGGGTGCGCAGCTCGTGGGCCACGTCGGCCGTGAACTGCCGCTCGATGCGCAGCCGTCGGCCGAGGCTGTCGGCCATGAGGTCGACGGTCGCGGCGATGTCGGTCACCTCGTCCCGGCCCCGGGCACCGTCCCCGGCGTGACCCGCGGCGGGTCCGGTGCGGGCGTCGAGGTCCCCGGCGGAGATCCGGCCCGCGGTCTCGGCGACCCGGCGCAGCCGGCGGGCGACCAGCCCGGCCCCGTAGACCGCCAGGGGCAGGGCCGCGGCGAGCGAGACCAGGGAGGCCACCGCCATGCTCGCGTCGAGGCGGCGCAGGTCGTGCAGTTGCGGGCTCATGTTGACCCGGACGGCCAGCACCGGGCTGCCCGGGCCGGCGACCCGCTGGGCGGCCCAGGCGCTCGGCCCCAGGTTCCCCTCGACGCGCCCGTCGTGGGCCACCCGCCGGTCGCCGTCGGCCGGGTGGCGCAGGGCGGCGGGCAGCTCGGCCGGGTCGAGCTCGGCACCGCCCGCCAGCGTTCCGGTGCGCCGGTAGACGTCCATGGCGGAGTACACCGCGTTGTAGGCATCCCTCTCGGCCCGGTCGCGGATGTCCTGGGCGGTCCACAGGTGGACGAGTACGCCCACCGCGAGGGCGACCAGGCATGCCGTGGCGGCCGCCAGCGCGGCGATCTTCCAGCGCAGGGGCACACGGGCCGGCCACCGCGGACGGCGTGGGGAGTGCACCGGCCTCAGCGCCTGAGCTTGTAGCCGAAGCCGCGGACCGTCTCGATCCGCTCCCGGCCCAGTTTCCTGCGCAGGCGCTGCACGGCCAGGTCCACGACCCGGCTGTCGCCGTCCCAGCCGTAGTCCCAGACGTTGCGCAGCAGGGTGTGCCGCTCCAGCACGATGCCCGGGCTGGCGGCGAACTCCAGCAGCAGCTTCAGCTCGGTGGGGGTGAGCGCCACCGGGCTCCCGGCGACGGACACCTCCATCCCGGCGGTGTCGATGGTCAGTTCCCCGAAGACCAGGACGTCCTCCCGGCCGGCGGCCGGCTCGCCGCCGGGGGCGGGCGCGTAGGCCGCCCGCCGCAGCAGTGAGCGGATGCGTGCCACGAGGACGTACGTGTCCACGGGCTTGACCACGTAGTCGTCGGCCCCGGCCTCCAGGCCGGCGACGACGTCGAGGCCGTCGCCGCGGGCGGACATCATCAGCACCGGGACCAGGCTGCTCTCCCGGACGCGGCGGCACAGGCCGATCCCGTCGAGGCCGGGCAGCATGACGTCGAGGATCAGCAGGTCGAAGTCCTCGTCGTCGCGGAAGTGCTCCAGCCCCGTCAGCCCGTCGGCGGCGGCCGTGACCCGGTAGCCGTAGCGTTCGAGGGCGACGGCGAAGGACCGGCGCATCAGGTCGTCGTCCTCGACCAGCAGCACGCGGACCGGAGACGGAGAGTCCGGGGCCGGGGCTGACGGGGGCACGGGCGGGACTCC
Source organism: Streptomyces sp. NPDC054932 (assembly GCF_053610205.1). Taxonomy (NCBI): domain Bacteria; kingdom Bacillati; phylum Actinomycetota; class Actinomycetes; order Kitasatosporales; family Streptomycetaceae; genus Streptomyces; species Streptomyces sp. NPDC054932. Next base: position 40,905 of record NZ_JBSGXU010000036.1, read on the forward strand.
TGTTCGTACGGGGGTGCAGTCGGCCGGGCGGAGCGCCGCTCCGGCGCGAACCCACACGCGGCCGGCGACCCGGAAGGAACGATACGGGAGACACCGGACGCGGCCACCGCCGTCGGGGCCGGGCGCGCGGTTCGACGGGAGGCCGAGCACCCGGTGATACACGGCGGATACAAACGCCGGTTCCGCCCGGACGCCGACGACGTCGCGGGCGGCCCGCCGGGGCGGCTTCCACACCGTCGAGGTTGGCCGGAACACGACAGGGCGATCGGCCCGCTGCATAGGCTGACCATGGGTCAATCAGGATCCTTACCGGGGTTCATGGAGCGAGGAGAAACACTGATGGTCGGGTCGCGCGTCCTTTCCTTCGGTCACTACCAGCCGCCAAAGGTCATGACCAACGCCGATCTGGAGCGGTTGGTCGAGACCAGCGACGAGTGGATCCAGAGCCGGGTCGGGATCAGGACGCGCCATGTGGCGGCCGAGGACGAGTCGGTTTCGGACATGGCCACGAAAGCCGCGGAGCACGCCCTGGCCAATGCCGGACTCACCGGGGCGGACATAGATTTCGTCATCGTGGCCACCTGCACGGCGCTGGACCGCTCGCCCAACACGGCGGCCCGGGTGGCCGCCGCGGTCGGGGCGCAGGCTCCCGCCGCCATCGACGTGAACACGGCGTGCTCCGGGTTCCCGCACGCCATGGCGCTGGCCGACCAGAGCATCAGGGCGGGCTCCGCCACGAAGGCCCTGGTCATCGGGGTGGAGAAGCTCACCGACTTCGCCGACTGGACCGACCGCACCACCTGTGTCCTCATCGGCGACGGTGCGGGCGCGGCCGTCGTGGTGGCCTCCGAGGAGCCGGAGATCAGCCCCGTGGTGTGGGGGTCCGTACCCGGGATGGGCCGGGCCGTGCGCATCGAGGCGCCGTCCAACACCTTCGCCCAGGAAGGCCAGTCGGTCTACCGATGGGCCACCACGGCGCTGCCCGCGGTGGCGCTCGAGGTGTGCGAGCGGGCCGGGGTGAAGCCGGAGGAGCTCGGCGGCGTCGTCCTGCACCAGGCCAACCTGCGGATCATCGAACCCCTCGCCCGCAAGATAGGCGCGGTCAACGCCGTCATAGCCAAGGACGTCGTCGACTCCGGCAACACCTCGGCCGCGAGCATCCCGCTGGCGCTGTCCAAGCTCATCGAGCGGGGTGCCATCGAGAAGGGATCGCCCGTCCTGCTCTTCGCGTTCGGCGGGGGCCTGTCCTACGCCGGCCAGATCATCAACTGCCCGTGACCGGGGGATTCGGTAGGACGGCGGGGAAATCCTCCGCCGTGCCGTGGTGGCCGGAGCTGCGGCTGCCGGACGCGGCGATCGCGCCCCGGACGCGGCTGCTGGTGTTCCCGCATTCCGGAGCCGGCCCCAACACGCTGTTCCCCGTGGTCGGGCCGCTGCCCGCCCACGTGGAAGTGCTCGGGCTCTCGCTGCCCGGTCGCGAGCGCCGGTTCGGTGAGCCGCCCGGCTGCCGCCTCGACCAGGTCCTGGACTCCGTCTCCGACGAGGTGCTCGGCCGTGATCCGCTGCCCACGGTGGTCTTCGGGCACAGCCTCGGCGCGCTCCTCGCCGCCCGCGCCGCACGCCTGCTCGGCCCGCACTGCCGGGCGGCCGTCCTCAGCGGTCAGGTACCGGGCCGGACTCCGCGCCGGGCCCATGCCACCACCACCGAGGAGGACGCCGTCCGGCTGCTGAGGGACGGCGGGGGCACCCCGGAGTGGGTCCTGCACGATCCGGAGATGCTGGCCCACGTGACGCGCGTCCTGCGGGCCGACCTCGAACTGAGCAGGGAGGCCGCGGCGGGGTTCGAGGACGTACGGCTCGACGTGCCCCTGCACGTGCTGGGCGGCACGGCGGATCCACTGGTCCCGCACGGGCCGCTGGACGACTGGGCCGCCCACACGACCGCGGCGTTCCAGGTGCTCCGGTTCGACGGAGACCACTTCTTCCTGCTGGACGGGCAGCACCGCCCCACGGTCGTGGACGTCCTGCGCAGCGCGCTCGCGCAGGACTGACGGGGCGCCGGGGCATCAGACCGCGTCCGCGGGACCGCCGCCGCGGGGACGGCCCGCGGCGGCGGCCCTCACGCATGCCCGGCGGGGCCTCCTCAGGGCCGGATGATGCGGACCTGGTAGCTGCCGTTGCGCAGTTCACCCACCACGGACACGCTGATGCCCGCCTTCTCGTCGGTGAAGGTCTCGCCCGGCCGGAACGGCGCGTCCGACAGTTCCGCGTGCACATTGGGCCGCCGGGTGCAGCCCCCGCTCGCGTTCGCGCTGTCCGACACCGTCACCGGGCCCTGCCCGGTGTCCACGTCGGAGTCCACCTTGTAGATGAGGACGCCGGGCTTGCAGACGGCCTCGTCGTTCCCGGCCCGGGTCCGCACCTCCACCGCGTACCCGACGCTCTCCGACAGCGGGACGAAGGCCAGCTTGGTGCCGCCCCGCACCCCGAGCGGGGAGAGGGTGTGGTCACTGGTGCCCGGCTTGGCGGCGCAGCTGATCTGCGTGCTGTCCAGCCAGCCCAGCTTCCACTTGTGCCAGCCCATGAGGTCGTTGTTGGCACCCCAGTCCTCACTCATGATGTCCCAGTGCCCGACCGTGCTCCCGCCGTCGGAGGTGTAGAGGTCGGGCAGTCCGAAGACGTGCCCGTTCTCGTGCGGGAGCACCCGGTAGCCGGTCTCCCGGTAGGTGCCGGAGCCGTCGTCCTGCCGGCTGTAGACGAAGGACGTGTTGGCCAGCGGCACCCCGTCGGCGACCGGCGCCTCGCCGTTGCCCGAGAAAGTCACCGACAGGACGGTGTCCAGGGCGGACGGACCGGCGTTCGGCGTGACCAGGATGTTGATCAGGTCGTACCGGCTGAAGTCCACCTCGGGGTCGGCGGCCTTCGCGATGTGTTCGACGAGCTGCCGGTAGCCCGGCTCGTAGGCGGACCCGCGCTCTATCCCGTATGCCGCGAAGGGCATCGGCATCCGCAGCCAGCCCTTTATCGGCGCCTCGGCCCGGTAGGCCAGCCGACCGTAGGAGCTGGTGCGGAACCAGTCTGCCGTCTGGGGGAAGAACTCAGCCATCCGGTCCGCGGCCGTGCCCTCGCCCTTGGCGTCGGGGAAATCGATCATCAGGTTCAGGGCCCGGATCTCGCCGGTCGAGCGCGAGTACCCGGGAGGGGTCGGCATGCCCTCGGACATCTGCACACCCATGGTGCCCGCGATCCGGCAGGGCGCGAGAGCCGATTCGACGGTCGTGGCCACCGCTCCCGCCGCCGAGTGGCCGCGGCCGGATATGCCCGTGCTCGCGGTCGTCGTGACGCCGAGGGCCAGCGCGGTCAGGCCGATGTACGCGCTGGTGCGGCGTGGTTTGCGTATCCGCCGGCGGGTCTGCGGCATGGAGATCGCCTTCGGGTCCGCGGCAGCCGGCCCTGCCCGGTCTGCGCTCTGTTCGATCACCCTCCGCCGGGCGCGCCGCGCCCGCGCGTCGAAGGAGGCCGAACGTGGACGGGGTCGTGGCGCAGGTCACACGGACGAGTGAAATAACCGGGGACCGGTTCCCCGTTTGTACGTGAGTCCCGCTAAGCGGGGAGCGGTTCCCCGTTTGGGCGGGGTGGCCGCGCCGTCCGCACCACGAGCCCGCGAGTCCGCGCCAGGGAGGCCCCGCAATGAAGCGCTCCACCAGCACCGCCACGGTGGCCCGACCCGCCCCCGCGGCCACCGCGGACCCGGCGCCGGCGCAGTCGCAGGTGCCCGCGAGCGCCGTCCCCCGCCCGCGTGCGGACGCCGTCCGCAACCGGGAGCGGATCCTGGCGGCGGCCCGCGAGGCATTCGTGGAGTCCGGCTCCGCGATCCCCTTCGACGAGGTGGCCCGCCGGGCCGGCATCGGCAATGCCACGCTCTACCGGCACTTCCCCGACCGGCCCACCCTCGTCCACCACGTCGTGCTCTTCACGATGGGCCGGGTGACGGCCTCGGCCGAGGACTCCCTCGCCGAGGAGCCCGACGCCTTCGCCGCGTTGTGCCGGTTCACGCACGCGGCCGCGGACGAGCGGATCGGCGCCCTGTGCCCGATGCTCGCCGACGGCTTCGACGGCGAGCACCCCGAACTCCTCGCGGCGCGCACCGCGTTGGAGGAGGCCGTTGTGACCCTGCTGGCCGCGGGCCAGGACGCCGGACTGGTCCGCACGGACATCGGCGTCGGCGACCTGATGGTCGCCCTGTCCCAGCTCAGCCGCCCCCTCCCGGGCACGGGGTGCCTCGACACCGACCGCTTCGCCCACCGCCATCTCCAGCTCTTCCTGGACGGGTTGCGGGCCCCGGCCCGCTCCGAGCTCCCGGGTTCGGCGGCCACTCTGGACGACCTGCGGCAGAAAACCATGTGACCCGCACAAAGCTTAAGAACTAGCCTTTTTCAGTCATTCCGCACAGTGAAGTGGGTACCCCCATGTCAAAAACAGCCGCGACTCTCGCGCCGGCTGCCGATCCCAGCCGCTGGAAGGCACTCGTCTTCATAGCCCTGGCCCAGCTGATGGTCGTCCTCGACGCGACCATCGTGAACATCGCCCTCCCCTCCGCCCAGACCGACCTCGGCATCTCGGACGGCAACCGCCAGTGGGTCATCACCGCGTACGCCCTGGCCTTCGGTGGACTGCTGCTCTTCGGCGGCCGCATCGCCGACAAGTGGGGCCGTAAGAACGCCTTCGTCGTCGGCCTCATCGGCTTCGCCCTGGCCTCCGCGCTCGGCGGCGCCGCGAACGGCGAGGCCATGATGCTCGGCGCCCGCGCCCTCCAGGGTGCCTTCGGTGCGCTGCTCGCACCGGCCGCCCTGTCGCTGCTCGCGGTCATGTTCACCGACGCCAAGGAGCGCGCCAAGGCCTTCGGCATCTACGGTGCGATCGCGGGCGGCGGCGGCGCCGTCGGCCTGATCCTCGGCGGTTTCCTGACCGAGTACCTCAACTGGCGCTGGACCTTCTTCGTCAACATCCCGTTCGCGATCGTCGCGGCCGTCGGTGCCTGGATGGTCATCCGAGAGCCCGCCGGGTCCCGCAACCGCGCGCCGCTCGACATCCCGGGCGTGGTCCTGTCCACCCTCGGTCTCGTCGCGCTCGTGTACGGCTTCACCCGCGCCGAGTCGGCCGGCTGGTCGGACGCCCTGACGGTCACCATGTTCGTCGGCTCGGTGCTGCTGCTCGCCGCCTTCGTCCTCGTCGAGTCCAGGGTGAAGTCCCCGCTGCTGCCGCTGCGCGTCCTGCTGGAGCGCAACCGCGGTGGCGTCTACCTCTCGCTCGGCCTCGCCGTCATCTCGATGTTCGGCCTGTTCCTCTTCCTCACCTACTACCTGCAGGTCGTGAAGGGCTTCTCGCCCGTCAAGACCGGCTTCGCCTTCCTGCCGATGATCGCGGGCATGATCACGGGCTCCACCCAGATCGGCGCCCGCCTGATGACCCGCGTCCCGCCGCGCCTGCTGATGGGCCCGGGCTTCCTGGTCGCCGCCCTCGGCATGCTGCTGCTGACCCAGCTGGAGGTCGGGTCCTCCTACCCGGCGCTGATCCTGCCGGCGCAGCTGCTGCTGGGCCTCGGCATGGGCACGGCGTTCATGCCGGCGATGTCCCTGGCCACGCACGGGGTGAACCCGGCCGATGCCGGTGTCGCCTCCGCCATGGTCAACACCTCGCAGCAGGTCGGCGGCGCCATCGGCACCGCGCTGCTGAACACCATCGCCGCCTCGGCGACCACCGCCTACCTGGCCGACCACGCGGCCCAGGCCGCGGCGGGCGGCCCGGCCGGGCAGCTGGTCCAGGCGCAGGCCATGGTCGAGGGCTACGCCTCCGCCATCTGGTGGGCGGTCGGCATCCTGGTCGCCAGCTCGGCCATCGCCCTGGCGCTGATCAACACCGGCCGTCCGGGTGCGGGCGGCCCGGTGGCCTCCGGCTCCGGCGCGGACGCAGAGCTCAAGGTCCCGGTGATCGCCCACTGACCCGGGCCGGGTGCCCCCGGGAATGACTGATGACCCCACCTCGTTCAAATTTGAACGAGGTGGGGTTAGTCTGTTTTCACTACGTGTTTCAACTACCCGGAGGAGCGCCCACGTGACCCGCATGCCGGTCCTGTACCTGAGCCACGGCGCACCCCCGCTGGCCGACGACCCGATCTGGCCGGGCGAGCTCGCCGCCTGGTCCGCCGGCCTGCCGCGCCCCCGGGCGATCCTGATGGTCTCCGCGCACTGGGAGGAGGCCCCGCTCGCCCTCGGGGCCACCGAGCGCGCCCCGCTCGTGTACGACTTCTGGGGCTTCCCGGAGCACTACTACGAGGTCCGCTACGACGCCCCCGGCGCCCCGGAGCTCGCCGCCTCGGTCCGCAAGCTGCTGCGGGCCCCCGGCACCCCGGTCCAGGACATCCCGGACCGCGGCCTCGACCACGGGGCGTACGTCCCGCTGGTGGAGATGTTCCCGGAGGCCGACGTCCCGGTGCTCCAGATATCCTTGCCGACGCTGGACCCGCGCCGCCTGATGGACATCGGCCGCAAGCTGGCGCCGCTGCGCGACGAGGGCGTACTGATCGTCGGCAGCGGGTTCTTCACCCACAACCTGGCCGCGCTGCGGCACGCGGGCGTCCCCGCCTGGTCGGCCGAGTTCGACGCGTGGGGGAGCGAGGCGCTCGCCTCGGGCGACCTGGACTCCCTGCTCGACTTCGAGCGCAGGGCCCCGGCGGGCCGCCTGGCCCACCCCCGTACGGAGCACTTCGCCCCGCTCTTCGTCACCCTCGGCGCGGCCGAGGCCTCGGGCGACCTCGCCGCCCGCCGCGACCCGGTGACCGGCTTCTGGATGGGCCTCTCGAAGCGCTCCCTCCAGTTCGGCTAGGAGGTGCGGCCCGGACCGGTGATGTCCTCCCCGACGGTGAACCCCTTGGCGGGCCCTTCCGGGACGGTCGGCGCGGGGTCCGATTTCATCTTGAACGCGGTGCTTGTGGGCTATTCGGGCATTCGATCGTCGGTCCAGGCAACCGGAAGCCGGCGAGAGCCGTCTTCAGGGGCGAATGGGGCCGTGTCAATGGTGATGGCGGTCTCAAAGGTTTGGTGGAGGTAAAGACCCGCACGCACCTCCGGATTTGCCTTTGCGCCGGTCCTGACCTGCGCTCATTCGGGATCCGAAGGTGTTCCGGCTCCGCCGGGGACGCGGCGCGGCGGGGCAGGATACTGCAAGATCTCGAAAAAGAGAGAGCAGCGTGGGAATTCTGTCCCGATTCCAGTCGTTGTTTCCTTCGGAAGCGGGCACTCGGGAGAGTGTCCGTGACGCACCGGACCGGCTGGCAGCCGTCCCGGAGGCGTCCACCAGCCGCACCGCGACCGAACACTTCGCAAGGGAGCACGCATGGCAACCCGCGCCGTCGCCCGTCGTCAGTCCACGAGCAGCGCCCGCGCTGTGGGCGGGGAGATCGCAGACCGCGACCTGGTCGGCATGTACCTGGACGAGATCGCGCGCACCCCGCTGCTCGACGCCGCCAAGGAAGTGGAGCTCTCCCAGATCATCGAGGCGGGCGTCTACGCCCAGCAGATCCTCGAAGGCGCGATAGAGCGGGACGGGGACACCCCGGCCCGCGAGGAGCTGGAGGCGCTGGCCGCCGAGGGCGAGCGCGCCAAGGAAGTCTTCATCCGCTCGAACCTGCGCCTCGTCGTGGCCGTCGCCCGGCGCTACCCGCGCAGCGGTCTGCCCCTCCTCGACCTGATCCAGGAGGGCAACGCGGGCCTGGTCCGCGCGGTCGAGAAGTTCGACTATGCCAAGGGCTTCAAGTTCTCCACCTACGCCACGTGGTGGATCCGGCAGGCGATCACCCGGTCCATCGCGGACCAGTCCCGCACCATCCGCCTCCCCGTCCACCTGGTCGAGGAGCTCGGCCGGATCCGGCGCGTCCAGCGCGAATTCAACCGCGAGAACGGCCGCGACCCGGAGCACGCCGAGATCGCCGCCGAGCTGGACTCGACGGAGAAGCGCGTGGGTGACGTACTGGACTGGGCGAGAGACCCGGTCAGCCTCAACATGGGCGTCGACGACGACGGCGACACCCAGTTCGGTGACCTGCTGGAGGACACCTCGGCGATCTCGCCCGAGCAGTCCGTGCTCTCGCTGCTGCGCAGCGAGGAGCTGGAGGACCTGCTGGGCAAGCTCGACCAGCGCACGGCGTCGATCATCAAGATGCGGTACGGCATCGACGACGGCCGCGAGCGGACCCTGACGGAGGTCGGCAAGCAGCACGGCCTGACCCGGGAGCGGATCCGCCAGATCGAGAAGCACGCGCTGCTGGAGCTGAAGCGGATGGCGCGCGACACCGGCTTCGACGCCGTGGCCTAGAGCGGCCCGCGGCCAAGCCCCCCATACGAGCCCCGGTGCCTATCCCCCCCAGGCGCCGGGGCTCCCTCCTGCCCGGCGCGATCCGGCTACGGCGCCGCAGCCGCGGTGAGGCGCGCGGCCAGCGCCCCGGCCGCCGCCCGGAGCGCCTCCGGCTCCCGCACGGTGAACGGCAGCCCCGTCAGGGCGAGCCGCGCCACCATCCACTCCGGCGCGTCCGCGCTCTCGAAGCGCACCGTGGTCGTCTCCCCGTCGGCCCCGTCGGCCCCGGCTCCCGGCAGGACCGCGGCCCGCAGCCAGGCGGGCAGCTGCGCCGGGCCGGCCGCGAAACTGACCTCCACCTGGTGGGGCTGCTTCTCCCTGCCCCGCAGCCCCCGCCGCACGAACTCCTCCGCCTCCATCGGCAGGTCCCGCCGCGCGAACCGGGCCCCCGTCGCGAACGCCTCGTCGACCCGGTCCACCCGGAAGGTCCGCCAGTCCTCGCGCTCCAGGTCGTAGGCGACCAGGTACCACCGGCTCCCCGTGCTCACCAGCCGGTACGGCTCCACCAGCCGCCGCGTCTCGGCGCCGTTCCCCGCCCGGTAGGCGAACCGCAGCCGCTCCGACCCCGCCACCGCCGCCGCCATCACCGTCAGCGTCCGCGGGTCCACGCTCGCCCCGTCCCCCCGCGTCAGCGCGATCGTGGCCGACTGCAGCGCGCTCACCCGGTGCCGCAGCCGCGAGGGCAGGACCTGCTCCAGCTTCGCCAGGGCCCGTACGGAGGCCTCCTCGACCCCCTCGATCGCATGCCCGGCCCCCGCCCGCAGCCCCACCGCGATCGCCACGGCCTCCTCGTCGTCGAGCAGCAGCGGGGGCATCGCCGCCCCCGCCACCAGCCGGTACCCGCCCTCGGCGCCCAGCGTGGCCTCCACCGGGTAGCCGAGGTCCCGCAGTCGCTCGATGTCGCGCCGGATGGTCCGCGCGCTCACCCGCAGCCGCTGCGCCAGCTCGCTCCCGGGCCATTCGCGCGGGGTCTGGAGGAGGGAGAGGAGGGAGAGCAGCCGTGCGGGTGTGTCGGTCATGAATCAAGGCTGCCAGCGAAATAGGACACGGACTGACCTATACCCCGTCTAAGTTTCTTCCCATGAGCACCGAGACGTCCAAGACATCGCCCGAAAGAGAGAACGGGCCCATACAAGAAGAGCGGAACGACGTAGCCCACGACGCACCCAGCTCGCCCGCCGACCGCCGCCGCTGGCTGGCGCTCGCCATCGTGATGACCGCGGCCTTCATGGACCTGGTCGACGTCACGATCGTCAACATAGCCATCCGCACCATGCGTGAGGACTTCGGCGCCTCCACCAGCGCGATCCAGTGGATCACCGCGGGCTATGCCCTCGCCTTCGCCGCCGGCCTGATCACCGGCGGCCGTCTCGGTGACATCTACGGCCGCAAGCGGATCTTCCTCGTCGGCATCGCCGGCTTCACCGTGGCCTCGCTGCTCTGCGGCATCGCCGGCACCCCGGACGTGCTGGTCGCCGCCCGTCTCCTCCAGGGCGCCATGGCCGCCCTGATGGTGCCGCAGGTCCTGGCGATCATCCACGTCACCTTCCCGCCGCAGGAGCGCGGCAAGGTCTTCGGCATGTTCGGAGCGATCGTCGGTCTCGCCGCCGTCTCGGGCCCGCTGCTCGGCGCGCTGCTCATCGAGTGGGACCTCTTCGGCCTCGGCTGGCGCCCGATCTTCCTGATCAACCTGCCCGTCGGCATCATGGGCGTGATCCTGGGCCGCAAGTTCATCGCCGAGTCCAAGGCCCCGCAGGCACTGCGCCTGGACCTGATCGGTGTCGTCCTCGCCACCCTCGCCCTGGTCCTGCTGATCTTCCCGCTGACCCACGGCCACGAGAACGACTGGCCGCTGTGGGGCTTCGTCTGCATGATCGCGGCGCCGTTCGTCTTCGCCGCCTTCATCGCCTACGAGAAGTACAAGATCAAGAAGGACGGCTCCCCGCTCGTCGAGCTCTCCCTCTTCAAGGTCAAGAGCTTCGCCGGCGGCATCGCCGTCCAGCTGACCTTCGGCATCGCCACCGGCATCTTCTTCCTGGTCTGGACGATGTACATGCAGATGGGCCTCGGCTGGAGCGTGCTGCGGGCCGGCCTCACCGGCATCCCGTTCTCCATCGCGGTCTCGGTCGCCGCGGGTCTCTCGGTCGAGAAGCTCGTCCCCCGCTTCGGCCGCAAGGTGCTCCAGGCGGGCGCGCTGGTCATGGCCGCCGGTCTGCTCCTCTACATCTGGGAGTCGCAGCACTACGGCATGGAGATCGCCTCCTGGCAGATGGCCGCCCCCCTGATCGTCATGGGCGTCGGCATGGGCCTGATCGTGGCCCCGCTGAACGACACCGTGCTCTCCGAGGTGCCGCGCGAACACGCCGGATCCGCCTCTGGCCTGATCAACACCACCGGCCAGATGGGCAACGCGCTCGGACTGGCCCTGACCTCCGTCGTGTTCTTCGGTCTGATCGAGAACGACATGGTCTTCGGTCCGCAGTACGTCGATGCCTTCCGCGGCGCGCTGTGGTGGGTCGTGGCCGTACTGGTCGTGATCTTCGCGCTGATGTTCGTCCTGCCGCGCAGGGCGCTCCCGATGGAGCAGCGCGAGGGCGCCGCCGAGCACACCGACCGCGCCGTCGAGAAGGTTCCGGCCGGCTGAGCCGGTCCTCCGGCGCCACAGCACGGACATGTCCGCCTTCCCGGGCGGGCATGTCCGTTCCTTTTTGTCTCCCTCCGCATGACCGCGTACGGTGGGGTGAAAGTGTTGATTCAGGTACGAAACGGACGTATATCCACATGCATGCACCGGAGCGCCGCCAGGAGAACCTCCGCCTCGCGCGCGAGGCGGGCAGCGTCCACGTGCTCTCCCCCGCCGCCCGGTTCCGGGTGACCGCCGAGGCCGCCGCACCCGCGCCGCCGTCGACGCGTGGGCGCTCGGTGCCGACGCCGAGATCCGCGCCGACGTGCTCCTCCTCGCGGCCGACGGGTTCACGGCCGAGGGCGGCCTGACCGCTCCCGACCTCGCCGAGGCGGCCGCCGAGCGGTCCGCCGCGGCCGCCGCGTCGACCTGTTCAGCACGGACACAAGGCTCACCCCCGCTCACAAGGCGTCGATCGAGGACGCCGGTACGGAAGTTGCGCTCGTATGATCCTCACCGTCACCCCCAACCCCTCCCTCGACCGGACCTACGAGGTCCCGCTGCTGGACCGCGGGCGGGTGCTGCGCGCCGGCGGTGAGCGGGTCGACCCCGGGGGCAAGGGCGTCAACGTCTCCCGCGCGCTGGCCGCGGCGGGCGTCCGTACGACGGCGGTCCTCCCGCTCGGAGGCGCTCCCGGCGTCCTGCTCGCCGAACTCCTCGGCGCGCAGGGCGTGGACGTCACGGCCGTCTCGATCGCCGGCCGGACCCGCTCGAACATCGCGCTCGCCGAACCGGACGGCACCCTCACGAAGATCGACTCGCCCGGTCCGGAGCTCTCGCCCGAGGAATCCGCCCTCCTCCTGGACACCGTCCGCTCCTGGGCCACCGAGGGCGCCTGGATCGCCTGCTGCGGCAGTCTCCCGCGCGGCCCCGGGCACGGGTGGTACGCCGACCTGGTCGACCGGGCGCACGCGGCGGGCGCCCGCATCGCCCTGGATGCCCCGGGCCCCGCACTGCCCGGGGCGCTCGCGGCCCGGCCGGAGGTGATCGGGCCCGACGCGTCCGAGCTGGCGTCGGCGGTGGGACGCCCGCTGCCCACCCTGGGGGACGTGGTCAAGGCCGCGGAGGAGCTCCGCGATCTGGGCGCCGGGGCCGTCCTGGCCTCCCTCGGCGAGGACGGCCTGCTCCTGGTCTCGGCGCAGGGCACCTACTACGGCACCGCCCCGACCCCGGTGGTGCGCAGCAGGGCGGTGGCCGACGACGCCTCACTGGCCGGGTTCCTGATCGCCGGCGGCACCGGCCCGGACGCCCTGGCCTCGGCCCTGGCCCACGGAGCGGCCGCCGTCCAGCTGCCGGGCAGCGCCATGCCGACTCCGGCGGACCTGCGCCCGGACCGGGTCCGCGTCACCGAGGACCCGCCCCTGGACCTCCTGCTGCGCGATCCCGGGACGCCCTGACCCGGCCCCCGCTCACCGGACGCGGGCGCGGAGCTCCATGGCTCCGCGCGCGGCCGCCTCGCTCGCGTACACCTCGCACATGTGGCGCCCGTCCGGCGTCGCCGTGTGCTCGACCTCCCACAGGCTGAGCTCCGTCCCGTCGAGCAGCACGAAGGCGTGCTCGTACAGGCTGAAGCCGGCGCCCCGCCCGTCGGAGAGGCACTGTCGCGCACCGAAGGCCTGCGTGATCTGGTGCGCGTACGCCGACCGCAGCAGCGTCGCCACCGGCTCGCCCGGCCGGTCGGCGTTCTCCGCGCGGCGCAGCACCCGCCGGGCATGGTCGGCGGACTGCTCCACCACGTACTCCCGGTGGCGCTGCACCGGGGCCGAGGCCGCATACAGCGCGCTCAGCGCCGCCACGTCGTTCGCCGGCTCCTCCTCGCCTGGTACCAGCACCGGATCCGGTGAGGCCCCGGCCGCCGCCTCACCGAACAGCCGGGTCACGGCCAGGCAGGTCTCCGCCTTGCTCGCGAAGATCTCGTGCCGGACGGCCCGGTCGCCCACCAGCCGGTACGTCAGCTCCCACAGCGAGACCGAACCGCCGTCGGTCAGCAGGTAGGTGTGCCGGTGGGTCTCCCGCCAGATGCCCGCCTCCGGGCTGTGATGGGTGGTGTAGAGCGAAGAGCTGTGGGCGAGCGCCGTGCCGAGGCGCTCGACCAGCCTGTCCGACAGGTCGAAGGAGTTGAGGGCGCGGCCGAGGAGTCGTTCGAGGTGCGCCTCGGTTGTCTCGTACGGATCGCTCAAGGTGGGTCTCCAGGCCGTCGCAGCTTGTTACTTCGCGGGAGCTCAACGTAACCCCTGCTTCTGACATCACGTCCGGGGTTCGGTAAAACGTCCGGGAAGCATCGGAGGTTCCCGCCACACCTTCAGGTCAACTTGCGTACGGATGTGCATGGTTGGGCCCGTTCTGGGAGGAAGCGCGGGAATATGGGTCACATGGCAACGAATACAGTGGGCCTGCCGCGTCAGCAGGTACGGCCCCGCAGCGGACAAGAGGGCGAACAGAACACCGTGCCGAGGGGGTTGGCCTGGCTGCTGGCCGTCACCGGGGCGGCCGGACTGCTGGCCTCGTGGGTGATCACCCTCGACAAGTTCCTCCTGCTGGAGGACCCGGACTTCAAGCCCGCGTGCAGTCTCAACCCGGTCGTCTCCTGCGGCAGCGTGATGGCGAGCGAGCAGGCGCAGGCCTTCGGCTTCCCCAATCCGATGCTGGGACTCGTCGCGTACGCCGTCGTGGTCTGCGTCGGCGCGGGCCTGCTCGCCGGTGCCCGCCACCACGGCTGGTTCTGGCTCGGACTGAACGCCGGCACCCTCTTCGGGGTCGGCTTCTGCACCTGGCTGATGGTCCAGTCGCTCTACGAGATCAACGCGCTCTGCCTGTGGTGCTGCCTGGCCTGGGTGGCGACCCTGCTGATGTTCTGGGCGGTCACCGCCCACAACGTCCGCACGCGGATCCTGCCCGCCCCGGCCCCGCTGCGGGGCTTCTTCACCGAGTTCGGCTGGGCCCCGCCCGCCCTGCACGTGGGAGTGATCGGCATGCTGATCCTCACCCGCTGGTGGGACTTCTGGACCGGCTGACCGCCGGGGGCGGGACGCGAAGAGGGCCC